>JAXIPH010000090.1:0-10190 GCA_045403035.1 Thermoleophilia bacterium
GCCCTCGGCGCCCTCGCCACCTCGGGCGCGATCGCGGACGAGCCGCCCGCCGACCCCTCCGACTCGCCCGGTCGCGTGCTCGTGCTCACGGACGGCGCCAACTCCATCCTCCGCGCCACGAGCCCGGCCGCGGCGGCCGAGCAGGCGGCCGCGGCCGGCGTTCCGCTCTACACCACCCTGCTCGGCGACGACCCCGGCCGGCCGGACCAGCCGCTCCCGGCGGAGACGTTGTCGTCCATGGCCACGCGAACCGGGGGCGTCTTCGCCCAGAGCACCACCTCCGCCGATCTCCAGGCCGTGTTCGCCGACATCGGCTCGATCGTCACCCCGACGCCGGTGCTGCGCGAGCTGACGGTGTGGGTGGCAGGCCTCGCGCTCGCCCTCCTGGCTCTGGCGGCCCTGGTGGCGGCGCTGTCGCGGCCGCGGCGCCGTGACGCGCCGGCCCGCGCGGCGCCCGCGCGCTAGGAGGCCCCGCGCCCCGCGCCCCGGCCCTCCTGTCCGTGATGGCGGCCCTCGGCGTCCTCGCGGCCGTGGCCGGCACGGCCGCCGCGGCGGAGCGGCTGCCGGACCTCGAGCAGGAGGTTCCACGGGACCTGGGCGTTCGCGCCGTGCGGGGGGACGCCGGGGTGATCTACCTGCTGGGCTTCCGGTCGGCGGTGCGCAACGTCGGCGACGGGCCCTTGATCGTGCGCGGCGCGCGGCGCGGCCGCGCGGTGCCGGTGATGGCGGCGCGCCAGGTGGTGCGACTCACGGGCGGCGGGTCGGTCGAGCTTCCGGGGGCGGGCCGCCTCCGCTACGTGACCTCGCCGGACCACGCCCACTGGCACCTCTCCCCGTTCCAGCGCTACCGCCTGGTGCGGGAGGGGGACGGCGTGGAGGTGGCGCGCGATCGCAAGAGCGGCTTCTGTCTCGGGGACCGCTACGTGGGCGACGCCTCCCTGCCCGCCGCCCCGTCCCGCGAGGTGTTCCGCAGCCGCTGCGGCCTGGGCGCCCCGCGGCTGCTGGGACTGACCCAGGGGATCTCGGTGGGCTACGGCGACGACTACGCCGCGTACCTGGAGGGCCAGTCCCTGCGCCTCACCGGCCTGCCGGCCGGCCGCTACTCGCTGGTGCACCGCGTGAACGAGGACGGCCTGCTGCGCGAGAGCCGCGTCTCCAACAACGCGGCGTCCGTGCTGGTGGCCCTGTCGTGGCGCGCGGGCCGCCCGAGCGTGGCGGTGCTTCGGCGCTGCCCGGGGGCAGAGACTTGCGAGGCGCCCCGAACCTGAAACCCGATCTGCAACGTTGCAGGTGGAGGTTATGGCAGTTTCGGGTGCCCTGGCGGCCTTCACGCGGCGGCCCCGGGGCTTCAATCTGCGCGGCGTGGGATGAAAAGCGCAAGGCTGCGCGCGGCGACGGGAAGGTCCGGCAGATGAGACGAAAGGCTCGAGGCGGCATGTTGCGGGTGGGGCTCCTCGCGGCGCTGGTGTTGCTCGCCATCCCCGCGGTCGCGTCGGCCGTCGGCATCAGCCTCAACCGCGCCCCGGCGCCGCCCCAGGCGATCCAGCGCGGCGTCGGCGTCGAGCAGGTCGAGTTCTCCGTGACCTACGACACGGTCGCCGACCGCGTCGTCACCACCGTCACCGACCCGAACGGTCTCGTCGTCCAGCAGCAGGCCCAGAGCGTCGCCGGCCAACCGGGCCCGGCCAACGGCACGCGCCAGTTCGCCCCGACCGCGGGCGCCCCCGTCGGCCGCTACAAGGCGACGGTGGACTTCTACTCGGCCCCCGGCCCCGCCATCGAGGCCCAGGCGCTCGTGGTCTTCGACGTCGCCGACAGCCTCGGCACGCTGCAGCTGGTGAAGTTCGAGGACCTCAACGGCGACGGCGTCCGGCAGGCCGGCGAGCCCGGCGTCCCGGGCTGGGTGTTCCGCCTCACGAACCCCCAGGGGAACCCCAGCGTCGCGCAGACGCAGAGCGACGGCACCGTCACCATCCCCAACGTGCCCGCGGGCACCTGGCAGGTGGCGGAGGTGGTCGATCCGATGTGGGTGGCCATCACGCCCGCGACCGGCACGGTCACCGTCCCGGCCGGCGGCACCGGCACCTTCACGGCC
This sequence comes from Thermoleophilia bacterium, assembly GCA_045403035.1. GTDB lineage: Bacteria > Actinomycetota > Thermoleophilia > Miltoncostaeales > Miltoncostaeaceae > CAVXDY01. The sequence goes on from JAXIPH010000090.1 coordinate 2,096, forward strand.
GGCAACGTCCGGCCCGCTCCGATCAGCGGCGTCGTCTACATCGACACCAACAGCAACGGCATCCGCGACGCCGGCGAGGTCGGACGCCCGGGCGTGCGCCTGGACCTGGGCGGCACGCGTCCCGGCGGCATCACCGTCGCGACGCAGACCGTGATCTCCGGCAGCGGCGGCAGCTACGTCTTCCCGAGCGTCCTCCCCGGCACCTACACGGTGGGCATGGCGGTCCCGGGCGGCCTCACCGCCACCACGCCGCGCACCATCGGCGGCATCGGCATCACGTCGGGGCAGGGGAGCCCGAACAACAACTTCGGCCTGATCAGCGGGGGGGCCACCATCGCGGGTGGTCCGCGGCCGGACATCCGCATCAACAAGTCCGGCCCGGCCACGGCCCAGCGCGGATCGACGTTCACCTACACCATCGCCGTGCGCAACCGGAGCAACTTCACCGCGCGCAACGTCGAGGTGACCGATCTGCTGCCGGTGTCGCTGACGCTGGTCAGCATCCCCAAGGGCGCCACGATCCGGAACGGCGTGATCACCTGGCGCATCGGCGACATGGGGCCGGGAGCCCTGCGCGTCCTGCGCGTGCCGGTGAGGGTGAGCCCGACCGCCACGGGCACGATCCGCAACACGGCCACGGTGACCGCCGACGGCCTGCCGCCGAAGCGCGACTCCGCCACGACGCGCGTGCTGGGTCCCGCGCCGGTCACCCGCGCGGGAGGCGTGACGGGTTGATGGCCTGGCGCTCGAGGCCGGCGACCCTCTGGGTCGCCGGTGCGGCCGCCGCGTGCGCGATCGCCGCCGGCACCGCCACGGCGGCGAGCCCCGTCGTGCCGGTGGCGAGCCGCCCCACCACCACCGAGGCCTGGACCGCGCGGGTGCTCCTTCCGGTGCACACCCGGGCCGCGCCGCAGGCGAGCGCCAAGAGGACCGGCAAGCTCGCCGTGCACGCGCCCTACAACGGCGGGCCCCAGGTGTTGCTGGTCCTGAACGCGAGCAGGGACGACGGGGGCCGGGTGTGGTACCGGGTCCGGCTGCCCAAGCGCCCGAACGACGCCGCGGGCTGGATTCCGGCCGAGGCCGTGCAGGTCAAGCGCACGCCATACCGCATCACGGTGAGGCTGGGCGCGCGCCGGGTCGAGCTGCTGCGCAGGGGCAGGGTGATCGATCGCTGGACCGCCGCCGTGGGCACGTCGGCCAACCCCACCCCGGTCGGCAGGTTCGCGATCAGCGAGATCGTGAAGCAGGCGCAGCCGAGCGGCTTCTTCGGCCCGTACATCCTCACCCTCACGGCGCACTCGGCGAACCTGTCCGACTTCGACGGCGGCGACGGCCGGGTGGCGCTGCACGGCACGAGCCTGCCCAACCTGCTCGGCCAGGCCGTGAGCCACGGCTGCGTCCGGCTGCCGAACTCGGCCTCCGTCAAGCTCGCCACGACGGTGCCCGCGGGGACGCCGGTCGACGTCCTGTCGTAGCCCGGCGCACGGCCGCCGGCGTCGCCCCGGGCGCCGCCCCGACTTGACCGGCCCCCCCGCGTCTTACTAGTTTCAAACGGCACGTTCTTGGGCAAGGAGGTCCCCGTGACCTGGTCCCCGCCGACCCGGACGGCCGGTGCGCCCTTGGCCCCGCCCCGTCCATCGCCCGCCGCTCCCCGCCGAGGAGGCCGCCGCTGATGGCCGGCGTGGCGTTCGAGCACGTGGGCAAGGTCTACCCGGGCGGCAACCGCGCGGTCACCGACTTCGACCTCGAGGTCGTGGACAAGGAGTTCATGGTGCTGGTGGGGCCCTCGGGGTGCGGCAAGACGACCGCGCTGCGGATGATCGCCGGCCTCGAGAGCGTCAGCGAGGGCGTGGTCAAGATCGGCGACCGGATCGTGAACCACGTCCCGTCGAAGGATCGCGACATCGCCATGGTCTTCCAGAGCTACGCGCTCTACCCGCACCTGAAGGTGTACGACAACATCGCGTTCGGCCTGCGCCTGCGGAAGGAGCCGAAGCCGGAGATCGACGCCCGCGTGCGCCAGGCGGCCGACACCCTGGGGCTCACCGAGTACCTCGATCGCAAGCCCGGCGCGCTCTCGGGCGGTCAGCGCCAGCGCGTGGCCATGGGCCGCGCCATCGTGCGCCGCCCGCAGGTGTTCCTGATGGACGAGCCGCTCTCCAACCTCGACGCAAAGCTGCGTGTGCAGATGCGCGCCGAGATCAGCCAGATGCAGAACGACCTCGGGGTGACGACGCTCTACGTGACGCACGACCAGGTCGAGGCCATGACCATGGGCGACCGCGTGGCGGTCATGCGCAAGGGCCATCTCCAGCAGGTCGACACGCCGCAGCAGGTCTACGACCGGCCGGTCAACCTGTTCGTCGGCGGCTTCATCGGCAGCCCCTCGATGAACCTCGTGGAGGCCCGTATCGAGGACGGCGAGGGCGGCGCCCTCGTCCTGGTGCTCGGCGAGCAGCGCCTGACGATGGCCGGGGCCGCGCTGGAGGCGCGGTCCGCCATCCGGCACTACGTCGGCCGGACGGTGGTGCTCGGGATCCGACCCGAGAGCCTGGAGGACGTCGCCGTCGCGACCGACGCCCCGGCCGACCGCCGGCTGCGCGGCACCATCGAGCTGCGCGAGGCGCTGGGCTCGGAGATCGTCGCCCACCTCCGCGTGCCCGGATCGGTGCCGGCGTACACGGAGGACGTCCGCGAGCTCGCCAGGGACACGGGCGCCCCCGAGGGGGGGGTCCGCGAGGCGGGCGACGGCGCGCTGATCGTCGGCCGGCTGTCGGCCCGCTCCCCGGCTCAGGAGGGGGAGCCGGCCGAGCTGGTGGCCGACACGTCGTCGCTGCACTTCTTCGACCCCGATTCGGGGCTGGCCATCTACGACGAGGTACCAATATCCCGGGAGGTGGAGGGTGAAGGCACGAGCGAAGACACGCTGGTCGCTGCTGGCGCTGCTGGTGGTGGTGCTGGCGATGGCGATGGTCGCCGCCGCCTGCGGTGGGGACGACGATGACGCCGCCGACACCAGCGGAGGGGGCGCGGCCGCCGAGCCCGTAAGCGGGACGATCAGCGTCGCCGGCATCTGGACCGGTGACGAGCAGGCGTCGTTCCAGGCCGTCATCGACGGCTTCATCGTGGCGAACCCGGACGCGACCGTGAACTACACGTCGGCCGGCAACGAGCTCCCGACGGTGCTCGCGACCGCGGTGCAGGGCGGCAACCCGCCCGACATCGCCACGATCGCCCAGCCCGGCACGATCCGCGACTACGTCGCGTCCGGCGACCTCCAGCCCATCGATTTCGCCCGCGAAACCCTTGAGGCGAACTTCAGCCCGTCGGTCATCGACCTCGCCAGCGTGGACGGGAAGATCTACGGGCTGCTGTTCAAGGCCGCCAACAAGTCGCTCGGCTGGTACAACGTCCCGGTCTGGGAGGACGCGGGCGTCGAGCCTCCCGCCAACTGGGAGGACCTCCCCGGGATCGCCGACACGATCAAGGCCTCGGGCGTGACGCCCTACTCCGTCGGAGCGGACGTCGGCTGGCCGCTCACCGACCTGTTCGAGAACATCTACCTGCGCACCGCGGGCGGCGACATGTACGACCAGCTCGCCACCCACCAGATCCCGTGGACCGACCCGTCGGTGATCGAGGCGCTCGAGCAGATGAAGACGGTCATCGGGACGCCGGGCAACATCGCCGGGGGCACCCGCAACGCGCTCCAGACGGACTTCCCCGGCTCGGTGACCCAGGTCTACAGCGAGCCGCCGAAGGCCTCCATGCTGTTCGAGGGCGACTTCGTCCGGACCAACATCGAGAACGAGACCAAGGCCGAGCCCGACACCGGGTTCAACGTCTTCCCCTTCCCCGCGGTCAACGGCTCGCCGGCCGTGGCGGTGGGCGGCGGTGACATCGCCGTGATGTTCAAGGACTCCCCGGTCGCCCAGGCGTTCATCGAGTACCTGGCGACCCCCGAGGCCGCGCAGATCTGGGCCGAGCGCGGGGGCTTCCTCTCGGCCAACACGAACCTCGACCCGTCGGTGTACCCCGACGACATCACCCGCACCATCGGCACGCAGCTGAGCGACGCGGAGACCTTCCGCTTCGACCTCTCCGACCTGCAGCCGGCGGCCTTCGGCGCCACGACGGGCCAGGGGATGTGGAAGATCTTCACCGACTACCTCCGAGACCCCAGCGACCCACAGGCGATCCCGGCCCAGTTGGATGCGGCCGCGCCCAAGGCGTTCCATTAACCCAAGGGCTCGGGCGCCACCGCGGCACCCCCCCCGACCCCGGCGCCGCCGGGGTCGGTGGGGGTGCGTGGCGAGCGGGTCCGCTACTACCTGACGGCGGCCGCCTTCCTGGCGCCCGCCGTCGTGCTGCTGGGCATCTGGATCGTCTATCCCACGATCCGGACCGCCATCCGCAGCCTCTACGACCGGGCCGGCGACTCCTTCGTCGGCCTCGACAACTACCAGGAGATCTTCACCGACGACACGATCCTGACCGCGATCAAGAACAGCGCGATCTGGGTCGGCGTAGTGCCGGCCCTGGTCACCGCGATCGGGTTGGTCTTCGCGGTGCTCCTCGAGCGGATCACCTGGTCCGCGGCGTTCAAGCTGGTCGTGTTCATGCCCATCGCGATCTCCCTCTTCGCCGCCGGGGTGATCTGGCGCGTGATGCTCGAGATCGACCCCGACCAGGGAGCCGCGAACGCCGCGATCGCATCCGTCTACGACAAGGTCAACCCCCCCGGTCCGCTCACCGGCGCCCAGCCGTCATCCGAGGAGGTGCAGGGCCAGGGAGGCTCGATCTCCCTCGCCGAGCCGATCGCCCCCGGTGATACCGCGCTCCTCGGCCTGACCGGGATCCGCGCCGCCGAAGTGCCGGGGGACGCGCAGCAGGCGGCCCGGCCGCGCCCGGTCCCCGACGGCATCGCCGGCGTGGTCTGGCGCGACTTCAAGCCCGGGGGGGGTCGGCCGGGCGTCGTCGAGCCGGGCGAGCTGGGGCTGCCCGGGGTGACGGTCCAGATCCAGGGTCCCGAGTCCCAGACCGCGAAGACCAACCCCGACGGGAGCTTCGTGTTCGAGGGGATCCCGCCCGGCGACTACCGCGTCGGCATCGGCTCGGCGACCTTCCGCAGTGGCTTCGACGGCGTCGCCTGGCTCGGTTCCACGCTGGTCACGATGTCGGTGATCATCGCCTACATCTGGGTGTGGGCCGGCTTCTCCATGGTGCTGATCGCCGCCGGGCTCGCGGCGCTGCCGCGCGACCTGCTGGAGGCCGCCCGCACCGACGGCGCCAGCGAATGGCAGGTCTTCCGCCGGGTGACCGTCCCGTTGCTGGCGCCGGTGCTGACGGTGGTGTTCATCACGATGCTCATCAACGTCCTGAAGGTGTTCGACATCGTGCTGTCGGTCGCGCCGGGGTCGGTGCAGGACGACGCCAACGTGATCGCCCTCGCGATGTGGCGGGTCGCGTTCACCGGGCAGAGCGACTTCGGGCTGGGCTCGGCGATCGCGGTGTTCCTGTTCCTGCTGGTCATCCCGATCCTCGTGCTGAACATCCGCCGCTTCCGGAGGGAACAGTGACGACCGCCACCGCCCCCCCGCCGACCCTGCGCGAGCGCGACACCATGGGGGCGAAGGTCCTGCGCGCCCTCACCCGCACTCCGGTCAACGTGGTGTTGGTCGTGATCGCCCTGTTCTGGCTGGTCCCGACCTTCGGCCTGCTGTTCACCTCCCTGATCGCCCCCGGGGAGATCGGCAGCGGCGGGTGGTGGCGGATCTTCTCCGACCCGAGCCTGGTGACGTTCGACAACTACCAGGCGATCTTCGAGAACGACGACATCACGTCGTCGCTCCTGACCACCACCTGGATCGCCATCGGCGGCACGGTCCTGCCGATCTTCGTCGCGGCGCTGGCGGCCTACGCCTTCGCCTGGCTCGACTTCCCCGGCCGCGACTGGCTCTTCATCCTGGTGGTCGCGCTGCTCGTGGTGCCGATCCAGATGGCGCTGATCCCGCTCTTCTCGCTGTACAACGACCTCGGGATCTTCGACACCATCCTCAGCCTGGTCCTGTTCCACACGGCGTTCGCCTTGCCGTTCGCGGTCTTCCTGTTGAGGAACTTCTTCATCGGGATACCGAAGGAGCTGCTCGAGGCCGCGCGCCTCGACGGCGCCTCGGAGTGGCGCATCTTCACCCGGGTCGTGCTGCCACTGGGCCTGCCGGCGATCGCCTCGCTGGCGATCTTCCAGTTCCTGTGGACGTGGAACGACCTGATCGTGGCGTTGACCCTGGCCCGGGACACCCAGCCGATCACCGTGGCGATCTTCTCCCAGACGCGCGCGTTCGGCTCGAACATCGACCTGATCGCGCCGGCCTCGTTTATCTCGCTCGCGATCCCGCTGGTGCTCTTCTTCGCCTTCCAGCGTTACTTCGTCCAAGGCCTGCTGGCGGGCGCGGTCAAGTAGGAGGTCCCGGCCTCCAGCCGGCGCTAGAAAGGAGGGTCGCCGTGGCTCACCCGGCTGCGGCAGTGACGTTGGACGGCGAGGAGTGCCTCACAGGGGCGCGACCAGCTCCGCGGGGTGCCTGACCTCGATGTCCGAGCCGATCTCACGCAGCCCGGCGGCGATCTGGATCGCGCACCCCGGGTTGCCCACGGCCACCACCGGGGCGCCGGTGGCCGCGATCGCCTCGGCCTTCTGGCGCCGCAGCTGTCCCGACATCTCGGGCTGCAGCACGCTGTAGAGGCCGGCCGCGCCGCAGCAGCGCCCGGCGTCGCCCACCTCCACGCAGCTCGCGCCGGCGTCGCGCAGCATCGCCCGCGGCTCGATGCGCTGTGCGTGCAGGTGATGGCAGGCGTCGTGCACGGCCACCGGGCCGAGGCCGCGGTCGACCGGGGCCAGCGGGATCTCGATCAGGTCGCGGGTGCGTTCGGCCACCCGCTCGGCGCGCTGAGCCCACACCGGGTCGTCCGCCAGGAGCTCGCCGTAGGCCTTCACGTGGGCGCTGCAGCCGGAGGCGTTCACCACGATCATCCCGGCGTCCTCCAGCTCGGCCACGCGCTCGCGGGCCATCCGCTTGGCGGCCTCGGGCTGGCCGTGGTGCATGGCCAGCGCCCCGCAGCAGGCCCCGGCCGGCGTGCGCTCGGCCCGGAACCCGGCCGCGGCCACGGCCCGCATGGTGGCGCGCTGGGTCGGGCGGAAGGCCACGTCCATCACGCAGCCGGAGAGCACCTTGGCCGTGGGGCCCGAGCCCAGCGACCGGGGGATCGGCTCCAGCAGCTCGCGCAGGCTCACCGGCGGAGCGCTGGCGCGCTGGGCGGCAGGTGCGAGGCGGTCGAGCCGCAGCGCCCGCACCAGGCCCATCAGCCAGCCGGCACCGAGCACGAGGTGCCGGTGCGGCAGCACGCCCGCCAGGCCCAGGCGCTTGACGCCACGCGCCGTGACGGTCCGGGTGGGCTCGGCCTGGGCGCGTGCCGCCTCGATCATGCGGCCGAACGGCACGCCGCTGGGACAGGCGGCCTCGCAGGCGCGGCACGCCAGGCACTCGTCCATCATCGTGGTGAAGGAGGCGTCCACCACGGCGTGTCCCTCCTCCACCGCCCGCATGGCGGCGATGCGGCCGCGGGGCGAGGCGGTCTCGCGGCCCGTGAGCCGGAAGGTGGGGCAGTGCGGCAGGCAGAGCCCGCACGCCACGCACTTGACGACGTCCTCCTCCAGGGGGGCCGGGAGCGAGGCGTCCCAGTTCGAGGTCACGCCCACGGCACCATCCCGGGGTTGAGGACCCCGGCGGGGTCGAAGGCGTCGCGCAGCCGCCTCATCAGGTGGACGCCCGGGGGCTCGGGCCCCCACGGATCGGCGCGCAGGTCGTCGGGGCCGTCGATCACCACGGCGTGCCCGCCCAGCTCGAGGGCCCAGGCCCGCGTCCGGTCGACGTCGTCGGGCCGCTCCACGGCCACCAGGCAGGTGCCCACCCCGAGCCGGGCCTCGTAGGCGAGCCCGGCGCCCTCCAGGCGCTCGGCCAGCTCGCCCAGGCGGGGCGGCGGCACGCCCGCCTCGACGACGCCCCGCCCCTCAGGCGCGTCCGGCGCGCCGGGCATG
>JAXIPH010000062.1:0-2450 GCA_045403035.1 Thermoleophilia bacterium
CGCCAGGGCGGGGGCGTACCTTTCCCCCCACGTCACCGATTGGACCGAGCGGATCCAGGTCGACGGCGAGCCGCTTGACGACGAGGGCTTCGCCGTGGCCGTCGGGGCGGTGCGGGAGGCCACCGGGCGTCTGGCGCTGGCGGGCGACGCGGTGACCCAGTTCGAGGCCCTCACGGCGGCGGCCTTCTGGGCGTTCCGAGAGGCCGGGCTGGCGGCGTGCGCAGTGGAGGCCGGCCTGGGCGGGCGCTACGACGCCACCAACGTCCTTCGGCCGGATGCGGCGGTGGCGTTGACCAACATCGCGCTCGACCACACCGACTTCCTGGGCGACACCGAGGAGGCGATCGCCGCCGAGAAGCTGGCCGTCTGTGCGGACGGCAGCGACCGTCTGGTGGTCGGGCGGCTCACCGAGCGGGCGCGCGCCGCGGTCGAGGCGGAGTGCGCCCGCCGCGGCCTCCGGCCCCTGCGCTACGGCGAGGGCCTGGTCGCCCGCGAGACCGCGAGCGGGGTTGAGGTCGCGACCCCGAGAGCCGTCTACCCGGACCTCCCCCTGCAGCTCGCCGGACGCTTCCAGCACGACAACCTGGCCGTGGCGGTCGCCGGCGCCGAGATGCTGAGCGAGGAGCCCTTCGACGGCCGGGCCCTGGCGAGAGCCGTGGCCCGCGTGTGCATGCCGGGGCGGCTGGAGGTGGTGGAGGGCGTGCCCCCGGTCGTGCTCGACGGGGCCCACAACCCCGCCGGCGTCGAGGCCCTGGTCGCCTCGCTCCCCGCGGTCCTGGCGGGCCGCCGCCCCGCCGTGGCGGTGGTCTCGGTGCTCGACGACAAGGACGCCGGCGGGATGCTCAACGCCCTGGCGCCCGCGGTGGACGCGATCCTCGCCACCCGCTCCGGGCACGCACGCGCGGCCTCTCCGGACGACCTCGTGACCCTCGCCGACGGCCTCGGCATCCCCGCGCGCGCGGTCGCGGAGCCGGTCGACGCCCTCCGCGCCGCCCGGCTCGAGGCGGGCCCCGACGGGGTGGTGCTCGTGACCGGATCCCTGTACCTACTGGTGGATCTGCGCCGCCACGTCCTGGACGAGGGCGCGCACCCCCCCTGCTAGACTCGCGCGCGCCCGGAAGGGCACCGACCCGACCGAGGCGAACTAGGCTCAGGATGCTCGATGCCGGAACGTTCAGCGTGATTCTCGGGTTCGGCGCACAGGCGGCGCAGCCCACCACAACGTCGGGCAGCGACGACCCGTTCGCGTCGATCTCGGACTTCTTCGACTCCGGCCTGTGGAGTGCGATGAGCCTGCTCCTGCAGGTGTTCGTCGTCCTCCTCTGGCTGGCCCTCGCCTACTGGACCTATCAGGACGCGCGCCGTCGCATCGAGACGCCGGCGCTGGTGGCGGCCTGCGTCGCCCTGTCGGTGTTCATCCCGTTCCTGGGCTCGATCATCTATCTCATCGTTCGCCCTCCGGAGTACCTGGACGAGGCGCGAGAGCGGGAGCTCGAGCTGCTGGCGCTGGAGCAGCGTCTGGGCGAGCTGGGTGACCAGGAGGGCAAGGAGATCGTCGGCCGCCTGCTGGCGCGGGAGGGCCTCCCCGCGGGCGGCGACGCGGCCGGGGTGCAGCGCACCCTGCGGCAGGCCGGGGTGGCGTCCGTCCAGGACCTCAAGGACCTGGATCTCCGCCTGTCCGAGCTGGAGTTCCGCATGCGTGTCGCCGATCGCGGCGCGGTCCCCCGCGACGCCGGCGACCCCCCGCCGCGCACCCAGCGCGCCCGCGACCGCGAGCGTGAGCTGACCGAGCCCGCGGCCGGCGACACCGGCCGCCACCCACGCTGGCGGCGATCCCGGAGAGATCCCGAAGCGTATGAGTGAGCGGTCGTTCGTGATGGTGAAACCCGACGGGGTCGCGGCGGGGCTCACCGGCGAGGTCATCTCCCGTATCGAGCGCCGCGGGCTCAGCCTGCTCGCGATCCGGAAGACCGTGATGGCGCGGCCCGTCGCCGAGGAGCACTACGGCGAGCACGTCGAGCGCCCGTTCTACGGGGAGCTGGTCGACTTCATCACCTCGGGGCCGGTCGTGATGCTGGCGGTCGAGGGCGACGGCGCGATCGCGGTGCTGCGCACGATGATGGGCGCCACCGACCCGAAGGACGCGACCCCCGGGACCATCCGCGGGGACTTCGCGCTCGACGTGGGCCAGAACGTCATCCACGGGTCCGACGGCACGGAGTCGGCCGCCCGCGAGCTGGCGCTGCACTTCCCCGACCTGGCGACTTAAACGCCGGCGGGATCTGAGCCGGGCCTGATCCTCCTCGCGTCGCGCTCGCCGCAGCGGCGGGCACTGCTGGGCGCGCTCGGGGTCCCTTTCCGGGTGGTGGTCTCCGGTGCCGCGGAGGGCGACGACCCGCTCGCAAACGCCTGCGCGAAGGCCCGCGACGTGGCGGCCCGCGCCGGCATCC
>JAXIPH010000214.1:0-11875 GCA_045403035.1 Thermoleophilia bacterium
GTCGCCGCGACCGCCGCGAGCGCCAGCGGCAACTGGGCGATGAAGATCGAGGGCCAGTCGAACACCTGGGTCAGCGCGCCGCCGAGCGCCGGCCCCACCGCGGCGCCCACCACCGCCGCGGCGCCCCACAGCCCGGCGCCGCGCCTCCGCGATCCGGTCAGGGCCGCCAGGAGCGGCACGGAGCCCGCCAGGAGCAGCGCGGCGCCGATCCCCTGCACCGTGCGGGCGGTGACCATCACCGCCAGGCCGTCCGCCATCGCGCAGCCCAGCGAGGCGAGCGCGAAGACGACGAGCCCGACGCGCGTGAGACGCACGGCATCGAGGCGGCGCACCGTCCGGATGAGCCCGAGCGCCACCAGGGCGACCGCCAGGTTGTAGGCCGTGATGACCCACGAGACCGACTCGATGGACGTGCCGAAGTCGCCCAGCAGGTCCGGCAGGGCGAGCACGACGATCGAGGAGTCCGCCAACGCCACCCCCACGGCCAGGGCCATGAGGGCGGCCCGGATGGGCCGTCGGCGCTCGCCCGGGTCCGGGGGCGGGTCCAGGGCCGCGGTCGACAACTCGGCGGTCGGGTACTCGGCGGTGACGACGCGGCTGCCCACAATGGAGTGGTACCCGAGCGCGGGCCCCGGCGGGCACCGCGCGCCCTCAGGTTGTCCGCCGCTTAACCGCCGGGTAACCGGGGCGCGCGGCTCAGGCGGCCTGGAGCTCCGGGGAGATGTGGGCGACGGCTTCGCGGATGAGATCGCCCTTCGGGCCGATCGACGCCGCCGACATCATCTCGGGCCGCCAGTACTCGCGGGCGAGGGCCTGGACGTCCTCGACCGTCACGGCCTCGACCCTCTCCACCACCTCGTCCATGGTGAGCAGCTCCGTGCCCGTCAGGACGGCCCGCCCGATGCGGTTCATCCGCGTGCCGGTGCTCTCCATGCTGAGCACGAGGCGCCCCTTCAGATGGTCCTTCGCCCGGCGGAGCTCGGCCGCGGGGATCGGCGACTCGCCGATCCCCCGCAGCTCCGCGCCGATGACCTCGCAGGCCGTGGCGAGGTTGTCCTCGCGCGTGCCCAGGTAGATGCCCACCTGACCCGTATCCGCGTACCCCACGGTGTACGAGCCCACCGAGTAGGCGAGCCCGCGCTTCTCGCGCACCTCCTGGAAGAGCCGGCTGCTCATGGAGCCGCCGAGCACGGTGTCGAGCACCGACTGCGCGTGGCGGCGCGGGTCGTTGCGCGACAGGCCGGGCCCCCCGAGGCAGAGGTGATACTGCTCGGTCGGCTTCTCCTTCACGAGCAGGGTGGGCGGCCCGGGGCGGGCGGCCTCGAAGGGGCCGACGCCCGGGGCGGACGAGAGTCCCCCGAGCAGCTGCTCGGCCAGCTCCATCACGCGCTCGTGCGGGACGTTGCCGGCCGCGGCCACGACCATGTTCGGAGCCGTGTAGTGGTGGGCGTGGTAGGCGCGCACCCCGTCGGCGGGCACGCTGCCGATGACCTCGGCCGTGCCGATGACGGGCCGCCCCAGTGCCTGCTCGGGGAAGACCGCGCGGCTGGCCAGGTCATGGATCTGGTCCTGGGGATCGTCCTCGTACATGGCGATCTCCTCCAGCACGACCTCCCGCTCCTGGTCGAGGTCCAAGAAGGAGGGTCGCTGGAGCATGTCGGTCAGGATCGGCATCGCCTGGTCGAGCAGCTCGTCGAGCACGCGGAGGTACAGCACCGTGTAGTCCTTGCCCGTGGCGGCGTTGACCTCCCCGCCCAGGCTGTCGAAGGCCTGCGCGATCTCCTCGGGCGAGTAGCTCGGCGTGCCCTTGAACAGCATGTGCTCGAGGAAGTGCGAGATCCCCGCCTCCGGTGGGGCCTCGAAGCGCGATCCGACGCCGATCCAGACGCCGATCGCGACCGATCTCACGCCCGGGATGGGCTCCGAGACCACTCGGAGCCCTCCCGACGTGACGCCGACGATCGGCGCGTTCATCCCCCGCTACTCGGCGGCCGTCAGCCGCCCGCGCCGCCGGCGCGGCGGGCCGTCCCCGTCCCCGTCGTCGGCCGCCGTGCCGTTGCCGGAGTCGCCCCCGCCGCCGTCCACGTCCTCCATGCCGACGATGCGCAGGCCGATGCGGCCGCGGGCCCGGTCGACCTCGACCACCGTGACGTCCACGGTGTCGCCGCGGTTGACGACGTCCTCCACCTTGTCCACCCGGCCGCGGCCGAGGTTCGAGATGTGCAGCAGGCCGTCGACGCCCTTGGTGAGCTCCACGAACGCGCCAAACGTGGTCGTCTTCACGACCTTCGCGCCCATGTAGGTGTCGCCCACCTCGACGTCCTTGGTCATGGCGCGGATCTGCTCGACGGCCTGATCGGCCTTCGCGCCGTCCACGCCGTAGACCTTGACCGTGCCGTCGTCCTCGATCGAGATCTCGACCTCGTAGTCGGCCTCGAGGCCGCGGATGGTCTCGCCGCCCTTGCCGATGACGCTGCCGATCCGCTCGGGGTCGATCTTGATCGCGGTGATGCGCGGCGCCCACGCCGACAGCTCCTTGCGCGGGCCGTCGAGGGTCTCGCCCATGATCCCCAGGATGTGCCGGCGGCCGGCCTTCGCCTGGGCCAGCGCGTCGCGCAGGATCTCGAAGGTGACGCCGGTGATCTTGATGTCCATCTGCAGGGCGGTGATGCCCTCGGACGTGCCGGCCACCTTGAAGTCCATGTCGCCGAGATGGTCCTCGTCGCCCTGGATGTCGGAGAGGACGATGTAGTCGTCGCCCTCCTTGATGAGGCCCATCGCGATGCCGGCCACCGAGCGCGTGATGTTCACGCCGGCGTCCAGCAGGGCGAGCGTCGAGCCGCAGACCGACGCCATCGACGAGGACCCGTTGCTCTCGAGCGTCTCGGACACGAGGCGCAGCGTGTACGGGAAGTCCACGTCGTTCGGGATCATCGGCAGCAGGGCCCGCTCGGCGAGCGCGCCGTGACCGATGTCGCGACGCTTGGGACCGCGCATGAAGCCGGTCTCGCCGACGCTGAAGGGCGGGAAGTTGTAGTGGTGGATGTAGCGCTTGGTGGTCTCGGTCCCGAGGCCGTCGATCCGCTGCGCCTCCTTGGTGGTGCCGAGCGCGAGGCTCGTGAGCACCTGGGTCTCGCCGCGGGTGAAGAGGCCCGAGCCGTGAACGCGCGGGAGCACGCCGGCCTCGCAGGTGATGGGCCGGATCTCCTCGGCGGCGCGGCCGTCGGGGCGCTCCTTGTCGACGGCGATGCGCTGGCGGATGAGCCTCTTCTGCAGGGCGTCGAACGCCGTCGAGAACGCGGTGGACTCCTCCGGCGTGGGCTCGGCGCCGAGGATCTTCTCGGCGGCGGCGGAGCGGACCGCGGCGACCTTGTCGCGGCGGGCCAGCTTGGCCTGCTCACGGGTGGCCTCGGCCAGGTCCACCCCGACGGCCTTCTCGACCTTGGCCAGCAGCTTCTCGTCGAGCGGGGCGGTCGTGACCTCCCACTTCGGCTTGCCGGCCTTCTTGACCAGCTCCAGCTGGGCGTCGCAGAGGCGCCGGATCTCCTCGTGGGCGATCTGGAGCGCCTCGAGCATCGTCTCCTCGTCGACCTCCTTGGCGCCGGCCTCGACCATCGAGATGGCCTCCGCCGTGCCCGCCACGATCAGGTCGAGCTCCGAGTCCTCCGACTCCTGAAGGGTCGGGTTGATGATGAACTCGTCGCCCGAGAGGCCGATCCGGACGGCCCCGACGGGACCCGAGAACGGCAGCTCGGAGATCATCAGCGCGGCCGAGGCGCCGTTCAGGCAGAGGATGTCGAACGCGTTGACCTGGTCCACCGACAGGATGGTCGCGACGACCTGGGTCTCGTTGCGGTAGCCCTTCGGCCACAGCGGACGGATCGGCCGGTCGGTCATGCGGGCCGTCAGGGTGGCCCGGTCGCTCGGTCGCGACTCCCTCTTGATGAAGCCGCCGGGGATCTTGCCCGCGGCGTACATGCGCTCCTCGACATCCACCGTCAGGGGGAAGAAGTCCGCCCCCGGGCGCGGCTCCTGCGCACCCACTGCCGTCACCAGCACCACCGTGTCCCCTGAGCGGACGACGACCGCTCCGTTGGCCTGCTTGGCCAGCTTGCCCGTCTCGAACGAGATGGGCGCGTCGCCGATCTCCGCGGTCACAACCTCTACTGCCATGTCACATCCCTTGTCCGCCCCGCGCCGCTCGGCCGGGGCCCTCGTCGCCGACGCCACCCGGCGCCGGCCTTCTGATCGCTTGCCGTGCGACCCGGCCCGAACGGGCCTACCTGCGCAAACCGAGCGTTTTCGTGAGCTCCCGGTACCCGTCGAGGTCGCTGCGCTGCAGATAGTTCAGCAGTCGCCGGCGACGCCCCACCATCTGCAGCAGACCGCGCCGCGAGTGGTGGTCCTTGGCGTGCAGCTTCAGATGCTCGGTGAGCGCGTTGATGCGCTCCGTCAGAATCGCCACCTGTACCTGGGGCGAGCCCGTGTCGGACTCGTGGCGACGATGGGTCCCGATGACCCCCGCCTTGTCGTCCTTCGTCAGCATGATGCTCCTCGCTCAGCCGCGGCGCAGCCGAAGCCGCACCGGGTCGTCTCACGATCGCGCCGGGGGCTCAGACGCTCCGAGAGCCTCGTCCGACGGCGCGGGCCGACGATAGCAAAGAGCGCGGCCGGGCCCGTCCTCGCCGCCCTCAGGCCGGCGGACGCAACCCGCGGGACGGTCTCCCCCGGGGAGGGCGCTATCCTGGACCCGTCGCCGCCGCGCCGACCCCTCAAGTCGATGCGGACGTCTGCCGATCGGTTCGGCGAACGTCGAGGAGAGGGTGCGGGCCATCTGGTCCCTGGTGGACTTCAACAGGCGCGAGTGGTCGGTTCTGGGCCCGCTGGCCACGGCCGGCTTCTTCGAGGTCTACGACGTGGCCCTGCTCACCCTGGCGGCGCCCGTCATCGCCGGGGGGCTCGGGGTCCCGATCGCCGCCTTCGGGATCGGCGTCGCGCTGATCCGCCTCGCCACCTTCGGGAGCCTGCCGCTACTGCGGCTGGCCGACCGCTGGGGGCGGCGGACGCTGCTGATCCTGTCCCTGGCCCTGTTCACCCTCGCCACCGGCGCCACGGCCCTCGCGTGGGGCTTCGTGGCCTTCGTGGGGCTGCAGATGATCGCCCGCGTGTTCCTCGCCACGGAGCCGGCGCTCACCAGCCTGGTGGTCGCGGAGGAGCTGAGGCCGGATCGGCGCGGCACGGGGCTGTCGGCGCTCGGGATCATCTCCGGGCTGGGATACGGCGCGGTCGCGGGGCTGCTGCTGCTGGTGCCGCTCACCCCACTCGACTGGCGGCTCTTCTACATCGTGGCGCTGCTGCCCCTGGCCGTCGCCGCGTACCTGCGCCGGAAGCTTCCCGAGACGCGCGCGTTCCAGACCGCCAAGGCGCAGAACCGCGTGCAGACGACCCTCTGGCCCCGCGTCGACCCGCGCCACCGCCGGCGCCTGTGGCAGGTCATCGCGATCGTCGCCGCCTTCGGCTTCGTGCAGACCAGCGGCTTCTTCTACGCGTCCGAGCTGGCCCAGACGGACTACGGCTGGAGCGGCCTCTTCACGACCCTCATCCTCGCGTCGGCGGCCTTCGGGGTGCTCGGGTACTGGCTCGGCGGCCGGATTGGCGACCTCGTCGGCCGGCGCCCGATGATCGCGCTCTCGATCATCCTCGGGGCGGCCGGCACCGTGCTCGTGTTCACGGAGGTGCCCGCGCTCTTCCCACCCGGCTTCTTCCTGCTCGCCGCAGCGGGCTCGTGCTTCATCGCCGCCTCGCTGGCCTACATGGCCGAGCTCTTCCCCACCGAGGTGCGCGCCTCGCTCTGCGCCTTCGTGCTCACCTGTCAGGTGGCCGCGGGCTCGGTGGGCCTCGCGGTCCTCGGCGGCCTCGCCGCCGTGGTCAGCCCCTACCTGCTCCTGCTGATCCTGGGCGGCTGTCTCACGACCGCCGTCCTGGCGCTGGTGGGCCTGCCCGAAACCGCCTGCCGCGACCTGGTGGCCGATCGCGAGACCGGCCCGATCTCCGTGGGCATCGGCGCCTGATCGCCCCCGCTAGCCCTCGCTCGGGCGCGCGGCCGCTTCCCGCGTGCGCTCGATGTCCTCGGTGATCTGGGCCACGAGCGCGTCGGGCGACTCGAACCGCCGCTCGTCGCGCAGGCGCTCCAGGAACTCGAGCCGCATCGTCTGGCCGTAGAGGTCGGTGCCGTCGTGCTCGAGGAGGAAGGCCTCGAGGCGCAGCGTCGCGCTCGGCGCGCTCGCGGTGAAGGTCGGGGCGACCCCGATGTTGACCGCGGCCGCGCTGCGCCCGGCGGCGGTGAGCGCGCGACCGGCGTAGACGCCCCGGCTCGGAACGGCTGAGTCGCCGGGGACCTCCAGGTTGGCCGTCGGGACGCCCATGCCGCGGCCCCGGCCCTCGCCGTGGACGACGACCCCCTCCAGGAGGTGCGGGCGGCCGAGCAGCGGGATCACCTCGCGCACCTGCCCGGTGGCCACCAGGCGGCGGATGCGCGTGGACGAGATCGGCTTCCCGTCCCCGCCCACCACGGTCGGCGGCGACTCCACCCGCAGCCCCCGGGCGCGGCCGAACTGCTTCAGCATCTCCACGGTGCCCGTTCCGCCGTGGCCGAACCGGAAGTTCTCGCCCACCACCACCGCCTCGGCGCCGACGGGCGGGGAGACCAGCATCTCGGCGAACCGCTCGGCGCGGATGCGGGCGAACGCCTTCGTGAACGGGACCACCAGCAGCTCGTCCACCCCGAGGCGCTCGATCAGCTGCGTCTTGAGGGGGAGGTGCGTCAGCACCGCGGGGCGGAGCTCCGGGCGCAGGACGGCGATGGGCTGCGGCTCGAAGGTGAGCGCCATGGCGGTGACGCCCAGCTCGCGGGAGATCTCGATGGCCCGCCGGATGACGGCCTGGTGGCCCACGTGCACCCCGTCGAAGGTGCCGATGGCGACCACGCGCCGCGGGCCCCCCAGGGGCAGATCGCCGAGGGAGTGGTAGCGCCTCAGCGGGGGTCCTCCAGCACCACCGCCGGCCGCAGCACGCCGGCGCCGTCGGCCCGGGCGACGGCCACCAGCCGGCCCTCGGCGGTGAGGGCGACCGGGAGATCCTGCTCCCCCTCCCCCGGCACCGGCCGGCCGTTCGCCACCACGGCGACCTCGGAGCGCGACAGCTCGCGCACGGGCAGGTGACCCAGTGCGGCGAGCGGGTTCAGGCCCCCGGTGGGACCCACCGCGTCCGGCGGCACGGCGTCCTCCACCGACAGCCGGCCCACCGCGGTGCGACGCAGGGCGGCGCAGTAGGCGCCCGCGCCCAGGCGCTCCCCGATGTCGCCGGCGAGCTGGCGCACATAGGTGCCGGCTCCGCACACGACCTCGATCTCCACCGCGCCCTCGCCGAGATCGCGCACCAGGCGCAGGGCGGCGATCGTGATCGTGCGCTCCGGCGCCTCGACCACCTCGCCGCGCCGGGCCCGGCGGTGGAGGCGCTCTCCGTCGACCCGGACGGCCGCGTACGCGGGCACCCGCTGAGCCTGGCTCCCGAGGAAGCCGGGCAGCACCTCCTCCACCTCGGCGGCCGTGGCCGGGCGCCCGGACTCCGCGATCGGGCCCTCGGGGTCGCCGGTGACCGACGTGAAGCCGGTGCGCACCACGGCCAGGTAGGTCTTGTCCAGCGCGGACAGGTAGGGCGCGAGGCGGGTCGCCCGGCCCACGACCACGACCAGCAGACCGGTGGCGAACGGGTCGAGGGTGCCGCAGTGGCCGACCTTCACGCCACGTCCCAGCCCGCGGCGCACCATGGCCACGATGTCGTGCGATGTGGGACCGGCGGGCTTGTCGACGAGCCAGACGGCGGGCCCGACGGCCGCCGTCTCAGTCATCGGCGCCGTTGCCGTCGAGCCGTGGGCCGATGCGGCTCTCGAGCCACGCCAGCAGGTCCTCCGGCGCGCGACGGGTGCTGAACCCGGCCGCCGCCCGGTGACCGCCCCCGCCCTCCTCCCCGGCGATCTGGGCCACGTCCACGTCGGGATCGGACGCCCGCAGCGAGACCCGGTAGCTGCCGGCGGGCCCGGCCTCGCGAACGAGGGCGGCGGCCTGGACCCCCCGCACGCCGCGCATCACCTCGACGATACCCTCGGTGTCGTCACCTCCGGCGGCGTCGAAGTCCTCCTGGGTCAGCACCGAGGCCAGCATCCGCCCACCCGCCATCGGGCGCGCGCGCTCGAGGGCGCGGCCCGTGAGCAGCAGGCGGTCGAGCGGCAGCTCCTCGTAGAGCCGGCGGGAGATCTGGGAGGGGTCGGCGCCCGCCTCGATGAGGGTCGCCGCGACCCGATGGGCCCGGGCGCGGGTGTTGCTGTAGCTGAAGCGGCCCGTGTCGGTCACCAGGCCCACGTAGAGCGGCTCCGCCACCTCCCGGGTGACCGGCCACCCGATCTCCTCGACGATGCCGAGGACCACCTCGGCCGTGCTGGACGCGTCGGGCTCGATGAGGTTGAGGTCGCCGAAGCGGGTGTTGTCCTGGTGGTGGTCCACGTTCACCACCAGGCGCGCGCCCTCGTGTACCGGCCGGTCCCACAGGCGCTCCGCGCTCGCGCAGTCGACCGCCACGAGCACACGCTCGCCCAGGTCATCGGGCAGCTCGCGGACGATTGACTCGCCGTCGGCCAGCAGGAAGGTGAGGTCGCTGGGCACCGGCTCGGCGTCGGGGTGCGCCATCACGACGTCGGCCCCCGCCGCGCGCAGGGCGCGCGCCAGGCCGAGCATCGACCCCACCGCGTCGCCGTCGGGGTTGTGGTGCGCGACGACCACGAACCGCTCGCCCGGGGCCGCCAGCACGCGCGCCACCTCCTGGCGCGAGACGTCGCGGCGGCTCACGGGGTCTCCTTCGGGTCGGTGACCCGGTCGATCAGCCGCGTCAGGGCGGCCGCGTCCTCCTCGACCTGGTCGTACACGAAGGTGAGCTGGGGCGTGTGGCGGCCGCGCAGCTCGGCGGCCACCCGGGCCTGGAGCACGCCACGGGCCGACTCCAGGGCCTCCTGGCTCGGCTCCCGGGCCGCCGGGTCGAGGGTCGTGAACCAGACCTTCGCCTCACGCACGTCCTTGGTCGCCTCGACGTGGGTGATCGTGACGAAGCCGAGGCGCGGGTCGGCCAGCTCGCGCGCGACGGCCTCCGCCAGCACCTGGCGCAGGGCCGTGTCGACCCGGCGCATGCGCGTGCTCCGCTTGGGGCGCGCCATCCCGGCTACGCCTCCCAGGAGATCGCGGGGTCGTCCGAGACCGCCACCAGGTCGCGCGACTCGCCCACCACCTGGAAGGCCGCGTCGGAGTGCAGCATCCGCGACGCGTGGGACAGCCGCTCGTCCGCCTCGCTCGCCGTGCGGCTCACGAGCGCCAGCGTGAGGCCGGCGCGCTGCCAGAGGTCGTGGTGGTCGACCTCGGCGACGGCGCAGGAGCACCTGCGCTCCAGGGCGCTTCTCAAGCGGAGCAGCTCCTTGCGCTTGGTCTTCAGGGACGATCCCTCGGGCAGGTGGAGGTCCACCGTCAGGATGCCGACGTGGCCGCACTCCATTCCGCCCTCCGGGGGCGGGCCTACTCGGCCGCCGCGGGGGCGGCCGGGGGCGCCGGTGCGGCCGGCGCGGCGACCTGGGCGGTGCGGGCGACCTCCCGCAGCTCGAAGACCTCGAGCTGGTCGCCCTCCTTCACGTCGTTGTAGTCCTCGATCAGGACGCCGCACTCGAAGCCCGCCGCGACCTCACGGGTGTCCTCGTTGAACCGCTTGAGCGACGCGATGCGGCCCTCGTGGACGACCGTGCCCTCGCGGATGAGCCGGATCTGCGCGCTGCGCCGGACGACGCCCTCCACGACGTAGCACCCGGCGATCGTGCCGATGCGGCTCGCCCGGAAGGTGGCCCGCACCTCGAGCTGGCCGATGACGTCCTCCACGATGTCCGGCTCGAGCAGGCCCACAAGGGCGTCGCGCACGTCCTCGATGACGCGGTAGATGACCCGGTAGGTGCGGATGTCCACCCCCTCGCGCTCGCCCAGGGCGCTCGCCTCGCGACCGGGCCGGACGTTGAAGCCGATGATCACCGCCTGCGATGCGGACGCCAGCATCACGTCGGACTCGTTGATGGCTCCGACGCCCGTGTGGATGATCTGCAGCCGCACCTCGGTCTGCTCCACCTTCTCGAGGGCGTCCACCAGCGCTCCCACGGAGCCCTGGACGTCGCCCTTGATGATGATGTTGAGCTCCTTGAGCCCCCCCTCCTTGATGCGCGCGAAGAGGTCGTCCAGGGAGACGGGCCGCCGGTTCGCGAGCTCCTCGGCGCGCAGCCGCTGGTTGCGCTCGGACGCGAGCTGCCGAGCCGCGCGCTCGCTCTCGACCACCCGGAAGCGCTCGCCGGCGTCGACGACGCCCCCGAGCCCCAGGACCTCGACCGGCACCGACGGCCCGGCCTCCCCCAGCGTGGCGCCGTTGTAGTCGGACATCGCGCGCACACGCCCGTAGACGTCGCCCGCCACGACCACGTCGCTCATGTGGAGCGTGCCGCGCTGCACCAGCAGCGAGGCGACCGGGCCGCGGCCCGGGTCGAGGCGCGACTCGATGACCGTCCCCGACGCGTCCGGGGTCGGGTTCGCGCGCGGCTCGGCGTCGGCGTCCGCCACCAGCAGGACGGTCTCGAGCAGGGTGTCGATGCCCGTGCGCTCGAGCGCGGAGACCTGCACGAACTCGTGCGTGCCGCCCCAGTCGGAGGGGATGACGTCGCGCTGCGAGAGCTCCTGCTTGACCCGGTCGGGGTTGGCATCCGGCTTGTCCACCTTGTTGACCGCGACCATGAACGGCACCTCCGCGGCGCGCGCGTGGTCGATGGCCTCGATCGTCTGCGGCATGACGCCGTCGTCGGCCGCCACGACGATGACGGCGACGTCCGTGATCTTGGCGCCGCGGGCACGCATGGCGGTGAAGGCCTCGTGGCCCGGGGTGTCGAGGAAGGTGATCTCCCGGCCTTCGTGCTGCACCTGGTAGGCGCCGATGTGCTGGGTGATGCCGCCCGCCTCGCCCGCCGCGACACGGGTGGAGCGGATCGCGTCGAGCAGCGACGTCTTGCCGTGGTCGACGTGACCCATGACCGCCACCACGGGCGCACGTGGCACGAGCTCCTCCTCGGAGTCGTCGAACTCCTCGGGCCGCTCGGCCTCCTCCTCCGCGTGGACGATGGCCACCTTGCGCTCCATCTCGGCGGCGATCAGCTCGATCGCGTCGTCGGAGAGCGACTGCGTGATGGTGGCGAGCTCGCCGAGGCCCATCAGCAGCTTGATGATCTGCGAGGTGGGAACGCCGAGGCCCTCGGCCAGGTCCTTGACCGTGGAGCCGGAGGGGATCTCCACCAGCGGCATGTCGGCCGGCGCGATCTGCGGGGCCGGCTTCTCCTCGGCGCGCGGGCCGGGCCGGCCCGAGCGGCGGTCGCGCCCCTGGGGCGCGGGACCGCGGCGGCCGGCCTGCGGGTCGATGACCACGCGCCGGCGCTTGCCGCCGCCGCCCCCACCGGGACGGCCCGGGCTGGACGGGCGGGCGCCCGGAGCTCCGCCGCGGGAGGCCGGGCGCGGCGAGCCGCCACCCGGAGCGGCCGGCGGCTGCGGGGTGCGCGCAGGGGCCGGAGCCGGGGTCGCGGGCCCAGGCGGAGCCGCCGCCTCCGCGGGCGGAGCCGCGGCTTCGGCGGGCGGGGTCGCGGGCTCGGCGGGCGGGGTGGGCGCAGCCGTGGGGCTCGCGGCGGCCGGAGCCGGAGCCTCGGGAGCCGGCGCCGGGGGCTCGGCCGCGCGCGGGGCCGGCGCGGGCTCGGCAGCCG
>JAXIPH010000005.1:0-12020 GCA_045403035.1 Thermoleophilia bacterium
CCGGTCCCTGATCCGGACATGACGAGCGCAGGTCCCACGGATCCCCGCCGGTGGGCGGCCCCGCCGCCCTCGGGCATCCGGCGGTACGTGCCGCTGCTCGCGTGGCTGCCCGCGTACGACCGAACATGGCTTCGCTTCGACGTGATCGCGGGGGCGACGATCTGGGGGCTGCTCGTCCCGGAGATGATCGCCTACGCGGGGCTCGCGGGCCTTCCTCCGCAGGCCGGGCTCTACACGCTGCTGGTCACGCTCGCCGCGTACGCGATCTTCGGGACGAGCCGGCATCTCGTCGTGGCCGGCACCTCCGCCGCCGCGATCCTCCTGGCCTCGGGGGTCGCGGATCTCAACCCCTCCGACTCCGGGGACTACGCGGCCCTCGCCGCCGGCATGGTGCTCCTGTGCGGCGTGCTGTTCCTGGCGGGCGGGTTCCTACGGCTCGGCTTCATCGCACAGTTCCTGTCGCGCCCGGTGATGGAGGGCTTCGTCTTCGGGCTCGCGATCTTCGTGACGGTGAGCCAGCTGCCGAAGCTGTTCGGACTCGAGAAGGGCGACGGAAACACCATCGAGCAGTTCTTCCACCTGCTCGGCGAGCTCGGCGACACGAGCGGGGCGACGCTTGTCGTGGGGGTGGGCGCGCTCGCCCTGCTCTTCGGCGCCGAGCGGCTGGCGCCCCGCCTCCCCGGAGGGCTGATTGCGCTCGTGCTGGGGATCGCGGTGAGCTGGGCGCTCGACCTCGACGAGCACGGCGTCGCGGTCGTCGGCACCGTTCCGAGCGGGCTGCCGTCGGTCGGGGTCCCGGACCTCGCCACCTCGGACACGCCGGCTTTGATCGGGGCCGCCGCCGGGATGGTGCTCGTGATCTTCAGCGAGTCGCTCGGCGCATCCCAGACCTTCGCGGCGAAGCACGGTTATGAGATCGATGCCAATCAGGAGCTGATCGCGCTCGGCGTGGCCAATGCCGGGTCCGGGCTCGTGGGAGGCCTCGCGGCCGGCGGCAGCCTCTCCCAGACAGCCGTCAACGAGGGCGCCGGCGCGCGCTCGGAGGTCGCCCCGCTCGTGGCGGCCGCGCTCGGGGTCGTCACCGTCCTCTTCCTGACGCCCCTCTTCCAGGACCTGCCCGAGGCGGTGCTGGCGGCCCTGATCATCCATGCCGTCTTCCACCTGATGAAGGTGCCCGTGTTCCGGCGCTACTACGCCGAGCGGCGACCCGAGTTCTGGCTCGGCCTCGCCACGCTCGTCGGCGTCGTCACCCTCGACGTCCTTCCCGGGCTGGCGATCGGCGTCGGCGCGATGATGCTGCTCGTGGTCTACAACGCGAGCCGGCCCCGCCTCAGCGTGGTCGGCGCGGTCCCGGGCATTCCGGGGGCCTATGGCGACGTCGGCCGCCATCCCGACTACCGGCAGGTGCCCGGCCTTCTCGTGCTCCGCCTGGAGGCGCCCCTCTTCTACGCGAACGCATCGCTCGTGCGCGACCGCATCAAGACGCTCGTCGGGAGCGCCGATCCGACGCCGCGCGCGGTGATCCTCGACGCGGGCGCCAGCGGTGACCAGCTCGACATCACCGCCGCGGACGCCATGACCGAGCTCGTCAACGAGCTCCACGGGGCGGGGGTCGACCTCGCCCTGGCCGAGGTCCGGCATCCGGTGCGCGAGATGGCCCTGCGCTCCGGCCTGCTCGAGGCGATCGGCGAGGACCGCATCTTCCACACCATCCAGGAGGCCGTGGAGGCCCTTCGGCCCCGTTGAGCCGGGGAGGCGGACGTGCGCATCGCGCCCTGCCGGCCGGGGTCAGTGGCCGTACACGTCGGAATCCTCCGCCGCGGACTCGCCTCGATCGAGGGCGGAGATCTCGGTCACCTCGGCGGGCGTGAGCGAGAAGTCGAAGACCGCAAGGTTCTGGCCGAGGCGCACCAGGTTGGATGACTTCGGCACAGTGACGAGCCCAAGCTCGATGTGCCACCGCAGGACGATCTGAGCCGGGGTCCTTCCGTGTCGCGCGGCGATGTCCGTGATGGCGGGCTCGGCGAGGAGGTCGCCGCCCTTGCCGATCGGACTCCACGACTCGGTGACGATGCCGTGCTCGGCGTGGTAGGCGCGCGGTCCCTCGCGCGTCACCCTCGGGTTGAGCTCGATCTGGTTGACGTCCGGGACCACGCCGGTCGCGGCGATGACCCTCTCGATGTGCGCGGGCTTGAAGTTCGACAGGCCCACCGCGCGCACCATCCCCGTCTCCATGAGGTCGACCAGGCCCTGGAATGCGTCGGCGTAGCGGTCTCGCCAGGGGTTGGGCCAGTGGATGAGGAACAGGTCGATGCAGTCGACGCCGAGCCGCGCGGCGCTCATCTCGAAGGCGTCGCGGGCCTCGCGCCGGCCGTGCCACTGGGCGTTGAGCTTCGTGGTGACGAACAGCTCCTCGCGCGCGACGCCGCTCGCTCGGATCCCACGGCGGACGCCTTTCTCGTTCCCGTAGGCGTGAGCGGTGTCGATCAGCCGGTAGCCGAGCCCGATCGCCTCGGCCACGACCCTCTCGGTCTCCCGGTTGCCCATCGGCCAGGTCCCCAACCCGAGTCGCGGCATGTGGGCCCCATGGGGCAGCCCGAGTGTCGGGGCGAGACGCGTCACGGTGTGGGAGCGTCTCGTAATCACCCGCGGGGCTCAACCGAGCATCCCGCTCTGGCCATCGGGCAGAATCGGCGGATGGCTGACCCGCCGCGCACGTGGAGGCTCCTCGGTCCGGACGGCCCGTACGACAGCCCGACGCCGGGGACCCTGGGCGGGCACCGGCGGAGCCGGATCTACGGGCGCCTGGACTGCCCCGGCGCGTCGAGGGCGATCGCGCGCGGCGGCGATGTCGCTCACCGGGTGTTCTTCGCCGATGAGCAGACCGCCGTGGCCGCCGGATACCGGCCCTGCGGCGTCTGCATGCGCGACGAGTACGCGCGGTGGAAGGGGTGAGCGCGGCGCCTGCCGGCGGACCCGTGATCGGGGAGGACGGGCTCGCGCGCTGTCCCTGGGCCGCCACCCACCCGCTGAACCGCCTCTACCACGACACCGAGTGGGGCGTGCCGGTGCACGGCGAGGGGGCCCTCTTCGAGCGGATCTCGCTCGAGGCGTTCCAGGCCGGCCTCAGTTGGCTGACCATCCTCTCGAGGCGCTCGGCCTTCCGTGAGGTGTTCGCCGGCTTCGATCCGGACGCGGTCGCGCGGTTCACCGACGGCGATGTGGAGCGCCTCATGGCCGATGCCCGGATCGTGCGCAACCGGGCCAAGATCGAGGCCGCGCGCGTCAACGCCCGCGCGGTCGTCGCGCTGCGGGAGGACGGCGGCCTCGACCGGCTGATCTGGTCGCACCGGCCGCCCCCACCGCCGGCCCCGCGCACCATGGCCGACCTGGCGGCGAGCACCCCGGAGTCGAAGGCGCTCTCCGCCGAGCTCAAGTCCCGCGGGTTCGTCTTCGTCGGACCGACCACCGCCCACGCCCTGATGGAGGCGATCGGGCTCATCGACGACCACCTCGCGGGGTGCCACCGGCGGGGGGCATAGGCCCGGCGCGTCGCTGCGGAAGTACCATGGAAGGCGCGGGCAGATCCGCGCGCGATGGAGTTCGCGCCGAACCGCTCCCTCCGGGCGCTGATGACTCCTACCTCCGGCCTCCGGGCCATGGGTCCAGCGACACGCCACGGGCGACGGGGAGGACGCGGGTTTGGCAACGCTCAGGTCTGGGGCCGCCTGGCCGCGGGGCGCCGTGCGCCGCGTGCACCGCGACCCCCGGATGCTTGCCGCCGTCTGGACGGGCGGGGCCTGCGGCGGGCTGCTCCGCGCGGCCCTGGAGGGGTGGCGGCCGGCGGGGGACGGCTGGCCCTGGACGACCCTCGCGGTCAACATCGCGGGCGTCGCGCTTCTGGCCTGGGCTGCCACGCGCCTTGCCGAGCGCCTCCGACCCTCGACCTACCCGCGACCCTTCCTCGGAACGGGCCTCTGCGGCGGGCTGACGACCTTCTCCACCCTGCAGGTCGAGCTGATCCATCTCACCCGGGACGGCCGGCTCGCGCTCGCCGCCGGCTACCTGGCGATCAGCCTCGTGGGAGGGCTCCTCGTCGGCTCCGTCGTGATGCGGCTGGTGCGCCGGGCGAGGTGGCGCGCGTGAGCGGCGCGGGCCTCTGGCTCGGCGTCGCCCTCGTGAGCGGTGTGGGAGCGCTCGCGCGCTTCTGGCTGGACGCCCTGGTGAGCCTGCGGACGGGGGGGAGGTTCCCTACGGGCACCCTGGTCGTCAACGTGAGCGGATCCCTCGTGGCCGGGGTGCTCTCCGGGGCCACCGTGGGTCACGGCGCGTCGGTGCTGCTGGGGGCCGGCCTCGTCGGCTCCTACACCACCTTCTCGACCTGGATC
Organism: Thermoleophilia bacterium; assembly: GCA_045403035.1. Taxonomy (GTDB): domain Bacteria; phylum Actinomycetota; class Thermoleophilia; order Miltoncostaeales; family Miltoncostaeaceae; genus CAVXDY01. The sequence continues at coordinate 4,389 of JAXIPH010000005.1, forward strand.
TACGAGACCCTGCTGCTCGCGGAGAGCGGACGCGCGAGGGCCGCGCTCGCGAACGTCGGGGCGCAGGCGGCACTTGGCCTCGTGGCGGCGGGCGTGGGCTGGGCGATCGGGGCGGCGCTGTGAGGGGGTTGAAGCTCACGGTCTACTTCGGCGAGCGAGACCGGGCGGGACGGCTCAGCACCACCGAGGCGCTCGGGCGCCTCTTCGCCCGCGAGGGCGTGCGTCTGGCGGTGCTGGTCCGGGGCATCGAAGGCTTCGGGCTCAAGCACCGGCTGCAGACCCATCGCCTGCTCACCCTCTCCGAGGACCTGCCCCTGGTGTGGGTCGCCGTTGACGAGACGGAGCGCATCGAGCGTCTCGCGCAGGAGGTGGACGTCCTCATCCCCGAGGGGCTCGTGACGCTGGAGCGGGTCCAGGTCGCCGAGCGGCCCGAGGAGCTTCTCCTCGACGATGGAGGGGCGGGCAAGCTCACGGTCTACCTGGGCCGCGGCGAGCGCGCGAACGGGAGGCTCGCCTACCTCGCCGTGGTCGACCGCCTGCGCGAGCTCGGCGTCGAGGGCGCGACGGTCCTCCTCGGCATCGACGGGGTGCGCGCGGGACGCAGGGAGAGCGCCCGGCTCCTCGGCGCGAACCTCCGGGTGCCCGTGATGATCATCTGCGTGGGCCGGACGGAGCGGCTCGTGGGCGCGCTCCGGGCCATCAGCGAGCTGGCCCCCGAGCCGATCGCGACCCTCGAGCGGGTCCGGCTCCTGAAGCGCGACGGGGTGCACCTGGACCCGTCCCTCCACCCGGCCGCCGAGGACCCCTCCGGGCTCGGGGTGTGGAGCAAGATCATGGTCTTCACCGGTGAGGACTCGCCGGGCGAGGACGGGCCCCTCTACGTCGACCTGGTCCGCCGGCTTCGCGCGGCGGGCGCGAGCGGGGCCAGCGTGCTCGGAGGGGTGTGGGGCTACTCCGGCTCCGCACCTCCGCACGGCGACCGCTTCCTGAGCCTGCGCCGAGGTGTTCCCGTGGTGTGCGTGGTCGTCGACCGCCCGCGGCGCATGGAGCTGGTGTGGCCGGAGATCGACCGCCTGACGTGCCACGGGGGGCTGGTCACCGGCGAGCTGGTGCCCGCCTTCCGCGCGACGGGCCCCGGCGCCCGCGTGGGAGGTCTGCGGCTGGCGGCCACCGACTGAACAGGCGCCGCGGACCCAGTGGACCCAGCCTCAGATACCCAGGCGGGGCATGTACGCCGCCGGGTAGCGGTCGCCGGATGCGGCGCCGGCCGGCGCGGCGTCGGCGATGGCCTCCAGGTCGGCCGGCGAGAGCTCGAGCTCCAGCGCGTCCAGGTTGCGCTCGACGTGGTCGGCGCGGCTGCTGCCGACGAGCGGGATCACCTCGGGGCCCTGGGCCAGCAGCCAGGCGAGGGCCAGGGTCGCCAGGCTCACCCCTCGCGCGTCTGCGATCTGGGCGAGCGCCTCCACCACGGCCATGTTGCGCTCCAGGTTCTCGCCCTGGAAGCGGGGCACCTCGCGGCGCCAGTCGCCGGGCGCCAGGTCCTCGGGCCGGCGGAAGCGGCCCGTGAGCAGCCCACGCGAGAGCGGGCTGTACGCCACGTAGGCGATGCCGAGCTCGCGGACCAGCGGCAGGATCGCGGCCTCGGGCTCCCGCTGCAGCAGGGAGTACTCGCTCTGGAGGGCGGCGATGGGATGGACGGCGTGGGCCCGCCGGATTGTCTCGGCGCCCGCCTCCGAGAGGCCGATGTGGCGGGTCTTGCCGGCCGAGACCAGCTCGGCCATCGCCCCCACGGAGTCCTCGATCGGCACGCCCGGGTCGACGCGGTGCAGGTAGTAGACGTCGACGTGGTCCACGCCCAGGCGCCCCAGGCTGGCGTCGATCGCGTGCCGCAGGTGCTCGGGCGACGCGCCGCTCGACTTGGTGGCCAGCACGACCTCGTCCCGGCGGCCGGCGATCGCGCGGCCCACCAGCTCCTCGTTGGCGCCCTCCCCGTAGGCCTCGGCCGTGTCGATCAGGGTGATGCCGGCGTCGAGCGCGCGGTTGATCGCCCGCACGCCCTCCGAGTCCTCGGCGGCGCCGTAGTAGCCGGCGAAGCTCATCGCGCCGAAGGCGAGGGCGCCGACGCGTGGGCCGCCGCGCCCGAGGGACCGCTGCTCCATGGTGGTCTCCTTCAGATCGGGGAACCACTCGCCACGCTACGCCGCCCCCGCCCGGTCGCGCCCGCATCGGCTCAGCGCGCGGGCCTCCCGGGGGGCGTTCTGGCACGATCCCCGCCGAAGCCGACGGGTGGGGATCCGATGAGCACGACGGTCCGGCACAGGGTGCGCGCGGTGTCCGAGGGCGCCTCGGTCACGCCGCTCGAGCTCTTCTTCGACCTGGTCTTCGTCTACGCCCTCACCCAGGTCACCGCCCTGATGGCGGAGGACTCCTCGGGCGAGGGCGTCCTGCACGGGATGATCGTGCTGGCGCTCTTCTGGTGGTGCTGGGTGGGGTACTCCTGGCTCGGCAACACGGTGCAGGCCGACGAGGGGGTCACACGGGCCACCTTCTTCTTCGTGATGGCGGTGATGTTCGTGGCCTCGCTCGCGATCCCGGAGGCGTTCGACGACCTCCCCGGAGGCCTCGACGCGCCCGTGGTCCTGGCCGTCTGCTACGCCCTCGTGCGCCTGGCGCACGTCGGCCTGTACGTGCTGGCGGCCGAAGACGACTCGGGGCTGGTCCGTCAGCTCGCGTTGTTCGCGCCGGTCATGCTCGTCTCGATCTCGCTCGTGATCGCGGGCGCGCTCGTGGGGGGCAGCGGACAGGTCGGTCTGTGGATCGCCGCGCTCGTCGTCGACTACGGCGGCACCCAGGCGATCGGGGCGTCGGGCTGGCGGCTCCGCTCGGCCGGCCACTTCGCCGAGAGGTATGGGCTGATCGTGATCGTCGCGCTCGGAGAGTCGATCGTCGCGATCGGGGTCGGCGTCACGCAGCTGCCGATCTCGACGTCGATCGTGATCGCCGGGGTGCTCGGCATCGCGCTCGCCGCGGCGATGTGGTGGGCCTACTTCGACGTCGTCGCCCGCGTGGGCGAGCACGTGCTCGCGAGCGCGCGCGGCGAGCACCGGGCGCGCCTCGCGCGCGACTCCTACTCCTACCTGCACCTGCCGATGATCGCCGGCATCGTGCTCGCCGCCCTGGGGCTGAAGAAGGTCCTGGGCTACGTGGGCGGGGAGGACGGGCACGACTGGAGCTACGTCATGCACGGGCTGCCCGTGTACGCGCTCCACGCCGGCGTGGCCCTCTACCTGCTGGCGCACGTCTGCGTCCGCCTGCGGAACGTGGGGACGCTCAACCGCCAGCGGCTCTTCGCCGCGGTCCTGCTGCTGGCGCTCATCCCGGCGGGCGAGCGCATCGGTGCCCTGATGGACCTGCTGCTGGTGAGCGGAATCGCGGTCGCGCTGATCGCCTACGAGGCGATGCGCCACGGCGACATCCGCGACCGGGTGCGCCACCATCTCGAGGAGGAGCAGGGCGAGGTGCCGCGGCTGAGCTGAGGGCGTGACCGCCCGGGAGGGCGCGGGGTAGGGTCGAGGTCACCGTCGCAGACAAGGAGCGTCCCGCCGTGGCCGAATCGCAGACCCTCAAGCTCATCGTCGCCACGTTCGCCGACCAGGCCGGAGCGGCTCGCGCCCTGGCGACGGTCGTGCCCGCGCTCGGACCGGGCAAGCTGGGCCAGGCGGCCATCGTGTCGAAGGGGCCCGACGGGAAGATCCGCTTCCTCGAGACCGACGACACCACCGCCGCGCAGGGCGCGTGGAAGGGCGCCGGCATCGGGGCCGTCGCGGGCCTGCTGGGCATCCTCTTCACGCCGGTCGCGCTGCTCGGCCTGCCGATCGGCGCCGCCGTGGGCGCCCTCGTGGGCAAGCTGCGCGACACCGGTTTCGAGGACGACGCCCTGAAGGCCATGGGCGAGGACCTGGACGCCGGGCACTCGGTGCTCGTCGCCATGGTCGAGGTGGACGACGTCGAGAAGGCGAAGCGGCTCCTGGCCGAGGTCGACGTCGTCAACCTGGCCGTCAAGGAGGTCGACGCCGACCTGGCGGCCGCGCTCGACGACGACGCGGCCGCGGCGACGGAGGGGCCTCCCGTCTAGTGTCTTGAGTCGCTAGTTCGTATGCAGTTCCCGAGCGAATCTCCCGCGAGACAAGGACGCAGATCTCCCGCAATATCGGGAATATTGTGGGAGTCGAGGACGCTGTATCGCGATGAGATGCAGCCGGGAACTGCCACGTAATTAGCGACTCGGGACACTAGGGCGACCGCCTGGGCCGCCCTCACCCGAGGTGCTGGTCCACGTAGCACCAGCGCCAGGCCTCGCCGGGCTCGATGCTCCGCATCACCGGGTGGCCGGCCTCCTCGAAGTGCCGGTCCGCGTGCCGGCCCACCGAGGAGTCGCAGCAGCCCACGTGGCCGCAGCCGAGGCAGAGGCGCAGGTGCACCCAGCGGGTGCCGTCGCGCAGGCACTCCTCGCAGCCCGCCGGCGTCCGGGGCTTCACGACCCGCGGCGCCTCTCGCAGGTGCTCGCAGTCGCCGCTCCGCTGCGGCGGCGCCTCCAACTGCCCCTCCACCCGCGCCTGGGCGTCCTGCGCCCGGTCGAGCAGCGACTCCTCGAGGTCGATGGTCGTCATGGCGGCGCGCAGCACCTCGTCGTCCACGGTCCCCGCGTCGCGGGCGCGGATGATCGTCTCCCGCTCGGCGGCGAGCATCTCGAGGCGCAGTCGCCGGTAGGCGACGGACGGGGGCTCCAGCTCGCCGTGCGACCGGCCGAGCCGCTCCCAGGTCATGTTCGCACGCCGGTCGGCGCGCTCCTTGAGTTGGGCGATGACCTCGTCGGGATCGTCCGGCGAGCGCACCTCCTCCAGCCGGTCGATCCCCGCCCGCGTCGCCTCGGCCACCAGCGACGCGGCCTGCAGCGCGTCCTCGGCCGCGTCCGGGCCGGCGAGCCGCAGGCGCCGCACCAGCCACGGCAGAGTGGGGCCCTGGATGAGCAGGGTCCCGGCGACGACGGTGAACGCCGCCAGGCGCAGCACCTCGCGCTGCGGGGTCTCCTCGGGCAGCAGGAAGACGGCGGCCAGCGTGACGACGCCGCGCATGCCCGACCACGAGACCACCATCCCCCCCGGCCACGACCAGGCGCGGCGGCGCATCTTGGGCGGCCCCACGCGGTAGAGCCCGGTGGACACCAGCACGTAGACCACGCGCACCAGAATCGTCGCGAACAGCACGGCCACGCAGATGAGGACGATGCGGCCGGCGCTGAGGTCGGTGTCGGCCACGTCCTCGAGCAGGCCCTTCATCTGAAGGCCGATGAGCAGGAAGACCGCGTTCTCGAGCAGGAACTGGACCGTGCGCCAGTTGGTCTGCTCGGCGAGGCGGGAGGAGGCCGACTGGAGGATGGGCGCCTTGTGGCCCAGCAGGAGGCCGGTGACCACCACGGCCAGCACGCCGGAGGCGCCGATGGCCTCGGCCGGCAGGAACGCCACGAACGGGGCGAGGAACGACAGCGTGGTGTCCAGCACCGGGTCCTCGATGCGGCGCCGGATGCGGGCGAGCACCCAGGTGACCGCCAGGCCGATGAGCGCCCCGCCGCCCGCCGCCACCACGAACTCCCAGGCGACGGAGCCGACCGTGACGCTCTCGGTGAGGGCCGTGATGGCCGCGCTCACCGCCACCAGCGCGGTGGCGTCGTTCAGGAGGCTCTCGCCCTCCAGGATCGTGACGATCCGGCGGGGCATCCCGACCCGCCGAGCCACCGTCGTGGCGGCGACGGCGTCCGGAGGAGCCACGACCGCGCCCAGCGCCAGCGCGGCGGCCAGGGAGATGCCCGGGACGACCCACCAGGTCACCAGCCCCACCGCCACTGTCGTCACGATGACCGCGCCGACGGCCAGGAGCAGGAGGGCGTCCATCGCGGCGGCGAAACCCACGAGCGAGCTGCGGATGGCGGCCGCGTACAGCAGCGGGGGCAGGAGGCCCACCAGCACGAGGTCCGGGTCGAGATCGATGCTCGGCACGCCCGGCGCGAAGGACGCCACCACCCCGACGATCACGAGCACGAGAGGCGGCGACCACCCCCGCCTGCGTGACAGACCGGCCACGAAGGCCACCGTGATGACGATGGCCAGTACCTCGAGCGCGGTCTCCACACCGGGATGATGCCCGGGCGCCGATCCGGCCGCCGGGCTCAGCCCGCGGTGGACCTGACGCGGTCCCTGCGGTTCTCCGAGACCACCGAAAGAGGGACGAAATCTCCCGCATATGAGACGCAATCAAGCGAAAAACCCCACGGACACGGCGATTTCGTCCGCGGGCGCTGCTAGGTTGCGCGAGGCGAGCCACGCCTGCTCCCGCACATCGAAGCAAGGGGTCACCGTGAACAAGACCGAGTTCGTCAGCAAGGTCGCGAAGAATGGGGACGGCATGAGTGCCGCCGAGGCCACCAGGGCCGTCCAGGCGGTGTTGGATGAGATCAAGGCTGCCCTGAGCAACGGCGAGGACGTCGCCTTCGCCGGGTTCGGCAAGTTCACCGTCTCCCACCGGGCCGCCCGCACCGGCGTGAACCCGCAGGACCCCAGCAAGAAGGTCGACATCCCCGCCCGCACCGTGCCGCGGTTCACTCCGGGCGCCGTGCTCAAGGAGGCCGTCGCCCGCGTCGGGAGGTAGCCTCGCCGACCGGGCCCTCGTGACGAGCGGCCTGTCGGGCGCGTGAGCGACTCCTCGACGGAGCTCGTCGCCGCCGCCGGACTGGCTGCCCGCCGCGCTCACGAGAGCCTGGTCCGCGCGAAGCCGCGGGCGCTGACCGCCGCCCTGCGGGCCATGGCACGCCTGCTCGTGGAGCGGGGCGAGGATGTGCGTGAAGCGAACTCCGCCGACGTCGCGGCCGCCGTACGCGACGGGCTGGGCGATGCGCTGATCGACCGGCTGCGGCTGGACGACGCGCGCCTGGGCCGCATCGCGGCCCAGATCGAGACCCTGGCCGAGCTCCCCGACGCCCCGGAGCTCGCCGGGTCGCGCGCCCTCGGAGGAGGCCTCGTGGTGTGGGAGCGCCGGCGCCCGGTGGGCGTGGTGGGGGCGAACTACGAGGCCCGGCCGAACGTGACCGTGGACGTGGCGTCCCAGCTCGTGAAGTCGCGCAACTGCGGGGTGCTGAGGACCGGCTCGGCCGCCCTCGGTTCGGCCACGGCTCTCGTCGATCGGATCATCGGGCCGGGGCTCGCCGAGGCGGGCCTCGATCCCGGCGCCATCCAGCTCGTGCGATCGGCCGACCGAGGCGCCGCCCGCGCGCTGGTGGCCCAGCCGCGCCTGATCCCCCTGGTGATCCTGCGCGGCAGCGGCGAGACCACCGCGTCGCTAGCGCGCGAGGCCGCGTCCCACGGCGTGCGCACGCTGGCCCACGCCGAGGGCGGCGGGGTCCTGTTCGTGGACGCCGGCGCCGACCTTCCGCGGGCGCTCGCGCTGGTGGAGCGGAGCCTCGACCGCCTGGGGGTCTGCAACCGGCTCAACCTGCTGCTGATCGCGCGAGAGCGGTGGGACGAGGTGCTGCCGCCGACCCTGGAGCTCCTGGGGCGCCTGGGCATCCGGCCCTCGCTT
>JAXIPH010000335.1:0-6283 GCA_045403035.1 Thermoleophilia bacterium
AGCAGGAGTCGACCGAGGAGGGCACCCGCGTGCGGGCCCTCATGCCGCCGGCCGCGGCGGCCCGGATCCGCCAGGCGCTGGAGGCCCCGGCGCCGTAGACCGCTCACGCTCACGGACGACGGCGACCACCCGCGCGACCAGAACGTCGCCACCCGGCCCTGACCGGCACTCCCCGAACCCACTGAACCCGGGCCTTTCGGCCCGGCCGTCGGGCCGCCTCCTCTGCGCGGAGCGTCGCGGCCCAGCGGGTCGAGGGGCGCTCCCCACCGCCGCTGCACCACGTCATGCCTTGGACCGTTGGTCCCGAGGAGTGCCAATTGGCCGACGCGGCAACGGCCAATTGGCTGACACTCGGAGACACAGGCGATCCACGCCCTGCACTCCTCCGTCTCGATCCGGGGGCCGGTTCGCTGGAGCATCCGGGGATCGCGAAGACCTTCTACAAGCGCGGGCGCTTCGGGAACCGCCCACCATGTCTCATCTGCATGGATCGGGGCGAGGGGGAGCGGCGCCTTGTCCATCTCCCCCACGGGGTGTCGGTGTGGCTGTGCGCGGCGCATGCGTCCCCGTCGTTCCAGACCCACCGAAGCGGGCGGGATCTGGTCGTGAGCCTGGGCTGGGCGTGGAAGGCGGCCGGCTGTCTTGGCGGCTCCCGGCGGCGGGCACTCGCCGCCCTCGAGCGGCGGGCGCGCTCCGGAGGAGGCGGCCGGGCGCGGCCCGGCTCCTACGCCTGGCCCGCGCTTCGGCGCGAGGCCGAGCGGCGCTTTGCGCGAGGTGAGCCCCCGGCGGTGGTGATCCACGATCTGCGCGCGGCGGCAGACGTGACAGGAGGGGCGGTCGTCCCCTCCGTGCGCACGATGCGGAGGTGGTTCGCCGAGGGGCGCTGGCTCGAGCCGGAGGGCCAGACCGCGGGTCCGCCTCCGCCTCCGACTCCTGCCGGGTCAGCGGATGACGACGGGCGTCCCGATCTCCACCTGCTCGAAGAGGGCCTCGGCGTCGTGGATGTACATCCGGATGCAGCCGTGCGAGGCCGCGCTGCCGATGGAGTAGGACTGCGGCGTGCCGTGGATGCCGATCCCGGGCGCCGAGGTGCCCATCCACCGCGTCCCGAGCGGGTTGCTCACGCCGGGCGGCACCGGGCCGAGGCCCGCCGCCCACGGCGAGTCGGGCGGGAACCAGGTGGGGTTGGTCTGCTTGCTCACGATTCGGTAGATGCCCGACGGCGTCGGGTAGGCCGACTGGCCGACGGCGATCGGGTACGCGCGGCGCTTCCCGGCCCGCCACAGGGTGAGCTTGAACTTGTTGCGCTCGATGATGATCGCCGGGCCGACGGAGGTCACCGCGGGCGGCACGCGCTTGGACGGCAGCGCGTACGCGGTGCGGTCGCGCAGGAGGATCGCCGACTCGACCCGGGCCATCGCCTTCGCGACGTCGATGGCGATGCCGATGCGCGGCTTGGTCACCACCGGGGTGGCGCCGCTGAAGGTGAGCCGGGCGTCGCGGGCGTCGAGGTCGTTGGTGCGCGCGCGGAGGGTCAGGAGGGCCCGCAGGCGGGTGCGGTTGACCTTCTCGCGCAGCGGCACGCTCACGCCCTCGGGCGGGACGGGCCGCGACCGGCCGAAGAGCATCGCGCCCCTCACCGCGTAGTCCACGTCGGCGACGTAGCCCGCCTTGACCGGGTCGATCCGAAGGCCGCGGCCGCGGAAGGTCACGATCAGCGGCGCGCGCCGGGGCGCGACGTGCTGCTCGATGACCGCCCGCGTCGCGTCGGCCTCGGCGAGGCCGCCCACCGGGATGCTCGCGATGCTGACGCCGGCGGCGATGACACCCGGCGCCGGCGGGGCGACGGGGTCCTGGGCCGTGGCCAGGGCGGGGACGAGCGCGAGGACCACCGTCGCGATGACGGCGAGCCCCGCTGTGAGCCTGCCTGTCACCCATCGCCTCCGTCGCCGAAATGCCCGGCCCAAGCGGAGCAGACTAGCGGACGGGTCCGCCGGACCCTCAGCCCGCCGGTCGCTCGCGGTCGAGCAGGAAACGGCGCAGGCGATCCTCCTCGGCTCCCCCGAGGTCGGCGAAGGCGACGGCCACCCTCCAGGGGAGCTCCCGGCCGGGCTGGGCGTCGCACCGCACGACCCGTCCCGCGAGCGCCGGCCCCCCCGCGCCGTCTCCGCCCAGCTCCAACACCAGCAGGCGCCCGACCTCCATCGCCTCCGCGGTCGCGAGCAGCGCACCGGCCGTGGAGATGTTCTCGGTGAAGGCCGGCACGACCTCGTGGCGGCCCCCGAGCCTCGTCACGACCGCCACGGTCACGGGGGCGCGCACCGCGCGACGGCGGGAGCGCCGCGGCTCGCCGGCCGGGCGGGCGAGGCGTCCCGCCGACCCCGCGCCGGGCGGAGTCGCGATCAGGTCGACGTCCACCTGCCAGGGGATGCCCCGAGCCGGGTAGACCATGGTGAGGCGCCGTGCCGTGGGCGGGAGCGGCACCCCCGGGTCGGACGCGGCCAGCACGATGAGGCCGTCGCGGGTCCGCTCGACCACGGCCGCCCACGACCCGCCGTCGGATCCGTTCAGGTCGACCCGTGACCCGCGCTCCGGGAGGGGCCCGGGTTCCACAGCGATGTCCACCCGTTCACTATCGGAATCACCAACGGGAGACTTGAGACGCCGCTCGACCAGCCCCGAACGAGGGGACCGGGTTGCCCGAACGTCGCCGCCGCGTCTATCCGGATGGGTGGCATCGGGACGGGGCGGCGGTCCTACGGTGGCTCGCGTGACCACGCCCCCCCATCCGGCGATCCCGAAGACGGCCCTGTGCGAGGCGCGCGGCGACGATCCGTCCGGCCTCGTCGCCCTGTCGTCGACGCTCGAGCGTCAACTCGTGGCGCTGGGGGCCGCGGAGCGGGGCGTGGCGTTCGCGTGCATCGGCAGCGACCGGTCGACCGGCGACTCCCTGGGGCCGCTCACCGGACAGCGGCTCCTGCGGCTCGGGTGTGCCGAGCAGAGCGTCATCGGCACGCTCGAGCGGCCGCTCCACGCCCTCAACCTGGCCGAGCGCCTCGCCCCGCTCGAGGGGTGGAGCCCGAAGCCCGTGATCGTGGCCGTCGACGCCGCCCTCGGCTCGCTGTCGGGCGTCGGCGCGATCGCCGTGTCCCGGGGCGGGCTCACGCCCGGCGAGGGTCTCGGCAAGTACCTCCCCGTCGTGGGCGACGTGGCCGTCACCGCGACGGTGAACGTCCGCGCCGGCGCGCTCGACACCCACGTCCTCCACTCCACGCGCCTCTACCTCGTGCAGCAGCTGGCGGACGAGCTGGCCACCGTCTGCTGGTGGGCGCTGCGCGCGGTGCGCCCGGAGGACGCGACCGCCGAGCAGGGCCCGGGGCGGCGCGCCTCGGATCGTCCCCGGGGCGCCGTCCGCCTTCCCCTTCCCGCCTAGGCGAACACCACCCGCGCGGTAGCAGGCTCCGCCCCGCCGCTACGACGTCGCCAGCAGCCCCTGCCCCAGGTATCCGCCGGGGGCGGAAACGCCCGGCAGCGCGAAGAAGAAGCCCCCGCCCTCCGGGCGGATGTACTCCTCGAGGGGCTCGCCCGTGAGGCGCGCCTGCACGGCCAGGAAGCCCCGCTCGAGGCTGCGCTGGTAGCTCACGAAGCACAGGCCCTGGTCGAGCTGTCCCGCCCCGTCGTAGCCGCGGGTGTACGAGAACCCGCGGCGCAGGATCAGGTTCCGCTCGGTCTCGGGCGTTCGGGGGTTGGCCAGGCGGATGTGGGCGTCGAGCGGCGTCACCGCTCCCTTGGGGTCGGCCGCGTAATCGGGCACCTCGGTCTCGTGGGTGCCTCCCAGGGGGGCGCCGGTGGCCTTGCGGCGGCCGATGAGGTTCTCCTGCTCGGCCAGCGGCGTGCGATCCCAGAACTCCACGATCATCCGGATCACCCGGACGACGTGGTACGAGCCGCCGGCGGTCCAGGCCGGCTCGGCGTCCTCCGCGGCCACCCAGATGTGGCGGTCCATCAGGGCCGGGTCGCCCCCATCGAGGTTGGCGGTGCCGTCGAGGAAGCCCAGGAAGTTGCGCGGCGATCCGCTCGTGCGCGCGCTTTGGGTCGACCGGCGGTTGAAGCCGTCCACCTCCCAGCGCAGCACGAGCGTGCGGCGGGTGCGCCGCATCAGCTGGCGCAGCGCGAAGACCACCGTGTCCGGGTGCTCGGCCTGCAGGGTCAGGAGCAGGTCGCCGTGGCTGCGCTCGGGGTCCAGGCGGTCGTTGGCCAGGAACGGCATCTCGACCAGCTCGCGCGGCCTCCGATCAGCCAGGCCGTAGCGACCGTCGAAGAGGGAGGCGCCCACGCTCACGACCACCGACAGGTCGTCGGGCGCCGGCTCGGGCCCCAGCAGGCCGGAGTCGACGGGGGGGTAGGCGGGATGGCGGACCTCGGGCGGGCGTCCCGACATCAGCGCCTCGATCTCGTCGGTCAGCTCTCGGAGCGTCTCCTCCAGCTCGGCGCGGTCGCGCGCGATCACCGTGAACGAGGCCGCCTGGCCGAACGCCGGCGGCGGACCGGTGATGCCCGTCTGGTGCACCCCGTGGAACGGGACGAACGCGACCTCGCCGGAGCCCTCGCCGTCGCCGTCGGTGGCACGCCCCACCGCGAAGCCCGCGGCGCCGGCGGCCAAGCCGCTGGCGCCCGCCAGGAACGCGCGCCGCGAGATGCCCCCGGGAGGCCTCACGACAGGCCGAGCGCTCCCGGCACGAGGGCGAGGTTCTCCGACAGGCCGCCCAGCTGGCCCTTCAGCTGGTCGATCTGAGCCTGGGTCACCGTGGGGCTCGGGCAGAGCGGCGAGGGGAACTCGTCGTCCTGCTGGCAGAACAGCACCCAGCCCTGGCCCTTGCGGAGGGGCGCGAGGCCCGACTGGAGGTCGGTGAACCCGGCCTGGATGTCGGCGAGCAGGTCGGGGTCGGCCGACTGCAGGGCCGGGGTGAGGACCTCGATGACCTTCTCGGAGCCCTCGACGTTCGCGTTGAAGTCCCAGAGGTCCGTCTTGGAGTAGCGGTCCTCCTCGCCGGTGATCTTGCCCTCCGACACCTCCTGGATCAGCTCGGAGGCGCCCAGGGCGACGGCGGCCGGCGGGATCTCCAGCGCGGCGAGCCCGCTCTTCAACGAGGCCAGCTGCTCGTCGAGGCCGTCGGCGAACCTCGCGGCGCCGTTCGCGGTGTTCTTCTCGAAGAGGATGTACTCGAGGCGGTGCCAGCCGGTGAAGTTCGGGTCGCCCGGGCCCGCGAAATCGTCCACGCGGGCATCCACGGCCGTGTCGATGTCCTCGATCAGGCCGGCGATGGGCTCGATGCGCTCCCATGCCTCACGGCTCGGAGCGTACGCGGCCTTGGCCGCCGCCAGGTCACCGGCCCGCACCGCGTCCGTGAAGACCGTCGTCGCCGCGATCATCTCGTCGACCTGCCCCTGCACGTAGGCCTTGTAATCGGTCACGGCCTCCAGCACCACGGGGTCGTCGGTGGTCGCCGTCTGCGTGTCCTCCAGGGACAGGCCGGTCCCGGAGGCGCTCCCGGATGCGGATCCGGCGCCCGTTCCCGACGCCGACGTGGTCTCGCTGCGCACGGCGGCGCCGTCGTCGTCCGATCCACAGGCCGCCCCGACCAGGGCGATCGACAGCGCGAGGAGGGCGATTGCGAGCGTGGTGGGGCGTGGCATGGACGGCTCCGGGCAGGTGGGATAGGTCGCTTAGGCGAACGAGCGGGATTAGGCTACCCGAAGATTGCTCGGTCGGGGCATCCCACTACGGGTCCTCACGTCGTCGGCCGGGACGACCGGTAGCCTGCCCGTCAATGCCTTCCGAGCGCAGCCGGCCGGGGGCGCGGCCTTCAGGGGTGGAGGGGGACGACCGCTACCGGGCGGCGCTCGGCACCGACCCGGCGGAGATCGCCGAGGTCCGCGCCGTGGTGCGCGACCTCGCCATGCGCAACGGCTTCACCGAACGCGCCGGCGACCTCGTGCTCGCGCTCGACGAGGCGATCGCAAACGCCCAGGAGCACGGCCGGCCGCCCATCGAGGTGACGGCCTGGGTCGACGGCCGCCTGGTGGTGGTGGTCGCCGACGTGGGGGGCGGGTTCGACCGCGCCCGGGTCTGGAGCACCCACCCCCCCGCGCCGCTGGGGCGGCGGGGGCGCGGGCTGTGGATCATCCGTCAGCTCACCGATCTGGTGACGATCAGCACCGGCGGCGACGGCACCCAGGTGCGCATGGAGCTGTCCCCCGATCCGCACATCGGGGCCTGAGG
>JAXIPH010000229.1:0-5258 GCA_045403035.1 Thermoleophilia bacterium
GCCGCCATCCGGATGCGGATGAACGCGATGATGACCCTGTTCCCGCGGCTCGGCGAGCGCCGGCGCCAGCGCGCGGGCACGCTGTCGGGGGGCGAGCGCCAGATGCTCGCCATGGCGCGCGCGCTGATGCCCGAGCCCAGCGTCCTGCTGCTGGACGAGCCGTCGGCGGGCCTTGCGCCGCGCACCGTGGGCGACGTGTTGGAGACGGTCGCGGCGATCAACCGCTCGGGCGTCACGATCGTGATGATCGAGCAGAACGCGCGGCGCGCGCTGGCCCTCGCGGACCGGGGGTACGTGCTCGAGGGCGGGCAAAACCGCTTCGAGGGCGCGGGCGACGCCCTGCTCGGCGATCCCCAGGTAGCTGAGCTGTACCTGGGGGGAGCAGCCACGCGGGGGCGGCCGGGGCCGCCCCCGCGCGAGGCGACTACTCGACAGTAGCCGGGATCACCTCGTTGGTGGGCGTGAGCTTGCCGTCGGTGTAGCTCCAGGTGCTGTAGTTGGCGGCCGTCGGGTCGCCGGCGTCGTCGAAGTCGATCGGTCCGGAGGCCCCCTCGTAGTCGATGTCCTCGCCGGCCGCCGCGGCCGTGATCGCGTCGGACAGGTTCTCGAAGGTGTACTTGGTACCCCCCCGAGAGACCTCCTGCAGGTTCTCGGCGATCGACGCGGAGTCGCTCGAGCCGCCGGCCGCCGCCGCGAGGGCGATCAGGATGACGGCGTCGAAGTTCTGGGCATCGTAGGTCTGGCGCGGCTCGCCGACGTCGGACTTCCAGAGGGCGTCGAAGGCGTCGCCCGCCGGCGCGTCCAGCGAGGTCGGGGCGGTCCCGCGCATGCCCTCGGTGGCCGGCCTGCCCGCGTCGTCCGGCAGGCTGTTGGAGATCAGGCCGTCGCCGGTGAAGGTCTTGGCCGGGTCCCAGTTGCCCGAGCGCACGAGGGCCGGCCCCATCTTCGCCCAGTCGCCCGCGTAGTCGATGATCATCCAGCCGTCGGGGTTCCCGGACGCCAGCTGCTGCGCCTCGGAACTGAGGCTCGCCGCCTCCGGGTTGTAGGGCACGTTCTTCGCGATGGTCCCACCGGCCGCCTCGAAGGCCTTGGTGAACTCGGCCACGAGGGCCGTGCCGTAGGAGTCGTTGCGACCACCGGTCGCGACGGTCGCGTCGGCGCCGAGCTCCCGGCCGATCAGCTGGGCGAGGACCTTGCCCTGAATGGCGTCGGAGGGCGGCGTGCGGAAGACGAGCCCGTCGTCGTCGAGCTCGGTGATCGCCGGCTGGGTGGCCGACGGGCTGACGATCGGCACCCCGGCCGGAACCGTGACGTTCTCGGCCGTCGCCGTGACCTCGTCCGTGCCCCACGGACCCGCGATCGCGGTCACGCCGTCGCTCTCGATGAGCTTGGTCCCGGCCTCCTGCGCCGCCTGCGCCTCGCTCTTGGTGTCCTCCTGGACGAGGGTGAGCTTGAGGCCGCTGTCGCCCGCCGCCGCGTTCACCTGCGCCGCCGCGAGGTCCGCCGCCTTGGCGCCGGGCCCGCCGTACGGGCCGAGGCCACCGGTCAACGGCACGAGCACGCCGACCTTCAACTCGCCCACGTCCCCGCTGCCGCTATCGTCGTCGCCGCATCCCGCGGCGATGCCGCCGATGCCCAGGGCACCGACCGCGAGGAGTGACGCCACCGTGCGTCTTCGAATCATTCCCGTTCCTTTCCGAGGCCCATCGGGCAGATGTCTCGGTCGTTGCAGGCGAGCCTACCTCGCCGCCGCCGCCGCGCGCATGTGACCGGGAAGCCGAGCGCAGAGCCGTGGACCGTCCGGGCGGCGGCGAAGGACGACATGGGTGGAGCGCTTGCGCTGCGCCACGCCGTCTTCTGCGTGGAGCAGGGCGTGCCGGAGGAGCTCGAGCACGACGAGCACGACGCCACCGCGCTGCACCTGGTGGCCGTGGCCGACGGAGTCGTGGTCGGCACCTGCCGTCTCCTCTTCATGGGAGCCTCGGCGCGTCTTCAGCGGATGGCCGTGGCGCGCTCGCACCGCGGCCGCGGGGTGGGCGCGGACCTGCTGGGCGCCGCGCACCTGCAGGCCCGGGCCGCGGGGGCGACGGAGGTGGACCTGCACGCGCAGCTCACGGCCCGCGACTTCTATGCGCGCGCCGGCTATGTGGCCGAGGGCGGCGAGTTCGAGGACGCCGGGATCACGCACGTCCTCATGCGCCGGCCGCTGACCGCACTCCCGCCGTGACCGCCATGGCGACGGCCACCACGACCAGGAACGGTGCCCCGCGCCAGGCCGCGACCGCCGCGGCGGCCACGCCGGGCACGCGCGCGCCCAGGGTGAGGTCGCCCGCACGCGTCAGGGTCAGCCCGCGGCGGTGCCGGCCAGCCACAGGATCAGGACCGGGCCGACCCCCACCCCGCCGGGGTACGCGAGCACCTCATCGTGACCGCCGGCGCCATGGAGGTGGGGTCGCTCGACGCCCCGGTGCGGCTCTCGCGCGGCGACCTGGTGTCCTTCCCGGGCGACGTGCCCCATGGCTAACGAGGCGCTCGAGGCCGACACCGCCGCGGTGCTCGTGATGGACTACCCGTGATGCCCGGCCTTCCCCTACACCAGGTCGACGCCTTCACCGAGCGGCCCTTCGCCGGCAATCCCGCGGCCGTCTGCCTGCTGGCCGAGGAGGCCGACCCGGCCTGGATGCAGGCCGTCGCGTCGGAGATGAACCTGTCCGAGACCGCCTTCCTGCTCCCCGAGGGCCCGCCCGGCGCGTATGGCCTGCGGTGGTTCACCCCGGCGCTGGAGGTCGAGCTGTGCGGCCACGCGACGCTGGCGAGCGCCCACGTGCTGTGGAGCACCGGCAGCGTGGCGCCCGACGCCGCGATCTCGTTCTCCACCCTCAGCGGCACGCTCACGGCCGCGCGCGACGGCGAGCTGATCGCCATGGACTTCCCCGCCGGGGTCCCCGAGCCGGCCGAGCCGCCGCCCGGCCTGATCGAGGCGCTCGGGGTTGCGCCGGCGTGGGTGGGGCGCACGCTGATCGGCTGGTTCGTGGAGGTCTCCTCCCCCGAGGAGGTCGCCCGCGCGGCCCCCGACATGGATCGCCTCGTCGCCCTGCCCGGACAGGGGGTGATCCTCAGCGCCGGCGGCGGAATCGACGGCGTGGACGTCACCTCGCGCTACTTCGCCCCAGCCGCGGGCATCCCCGAGGACCCCGTCACCGGCTCGGCGCACTGCGCCCTGGGGCCGTACTGGGCCGAGCGCCTCGGCAGCCGGCGGCTCGTCTGCCACCAGGCCTCGCGGCGCGGCGGAATCGTCTACGTGGAGGTCTGGGGCGAGCGCGTGGGGCTCGCGGGGCGGGCGGTGACGGTGATGGAGGGGCGGCTCACGGTCTGAGCCGCCCTCCCGTCACACGATCAGGCTCTCCTCCGGCTCCACCCGGGAGCCGCGCCCGGCGTAGAGATCCCAGGCCACGGCCATGCGGCGAACTGCCTCGGTGATGACCGGCGGCTCGTGCACGAACGGAAGCCGCAGGCGGTCGCCGTGGCCGCCCTCGGCCGACAGCACCTGGCCCGGGACCACGTTCACGCCGCAGCGCTGCGCCACCTGGCCGAACGCCCGGGCGTCGCCGCTCGGCAGCCGCACCCACAGCGTGCAGCCACCGCGGGGAGGCTCCCAGCTCCAGTCGGGAAGGTGCTCCGACAGGGCCTCGGACAGGGCCTCGTAGCCCACGACCAGGTCCCGGCGGCGCTCCTCGGTCGCCTCGTCGATGCTCGGCAGGAGCATCGCGGCCAGGTGCTGGGAGAGCACGCTGGTGCCCATGTCGGCGGCGATCTTGAGACGGGTGAGGCGCTCCACGACCGGGTGGGGGGCCCGGATCCAGCCGATCCGCAGGCCCGCCCACAGCACCTTGCTCACCGAGCCGATGCTGATGACGGCCTCCGGCGCGTGCGCGGCGATCGGCGCTGGCAGGGGGCGGTCGTCCATCAGCAGCCTGCGCAGGGCGAGGTCCTCAACCACCGGCACCCGCGAGCGGGCCGCGAGCTCGGCCACGAGGCGGCTGCGACGCTCCGAGAGCACCGAGCCGGTGGGGTTCTGGTGGGCGGGGACCAGGTACACGAAGCGCGGTCGCACGCGCTCGAGGAGATCCTCGAGCGCCTCGGGCACGACCCCGCGGTCGTCGAGCGGGACGCCGATCGGGCGCATCCCGGCACCGCGCACCACGTCGAGCGCCCCGGGGTAGGTGACCTCCTCCGTCAGCACCGGCGAGCCCGGCTCGCCCAGGAGCGTGGCGACCAGGCCGATCGCCTGCTGCGCGCCGGTGGTGATGAGGATCTCGTCGCTCCGCGTCGGCACCCCCTCGGCCGTCATCAGCATGGCCACCTGACGGCGCAGCTCGGGGAGGCCGGCGGGGAGGTAGCCCGTTCCGTGCACCTCCTGGGCCAGCGCCTCGCCGGGCATCTCGGCCAGGACCCGGCTCACGACGGAGGTCGGCGGCGGGCATGCCGCGGTGAGCTCGATCATGCCGTCGTCCTGGCGGAGCAGGCCGCTGTAGAGCTCGGCCGAGAAGGGCCGCTCGCCGGACGGGGGCGCGTCGGACGCGCGGACCCACGTGCCGCGGCCCTGGCGGCTCTCGAGCCTCCCAGCGTCCTTCAGCTCACCGTAGGCGCCCACCACTGTCGTCCGGCTCACCTCGAGGCGCCGAGCCAGGTCCCGCTCGGTGGGGAGGACGGCGCCCACGCCCAGCTCCCCTCGGTCGATGCACGCGCCCAGAGCGCGCGCGAGCCGGTCGTAGAGGGGGCCCGCACCCACGGCCCACGGCCCCAGGAGCGTGCTCAATCGATCGGGCGAGACCTTCATTGGACCAATAGTCCCCGAAAGGCCATTGAGGAGCAAGCCAGTGGTCGAGAAACTCAATCCAATTGGTGGACGAGGGGCTCATAAGAGTCCAATCTCGGCCTGATTGGACCCTCACGGGGCGCCCCCCCGGGTCGTTGAGACGTCGAGGTCCGCAATTCTCAGGGAGGACGGCGATGGTGGAGGTGCATTGCGAGGACTGCGGACGGGTGCTGATCGGCACCCGTCAGGTCGTGGGGCTCACCAACACCCCCGCCGGCATCGAGTTGGCGTTCGTGTGCGGGTGTGGCCGCCCGGGGGGCGTACTCACCGGCCGCGCCCGCTCCGCGCAGAAGGCGACGCCGGGCGCGACCGCTCGGGACGCCGGTCCGGCCTGGGAATGAACGTGGATACGCAGGCGTCAGGAGAGAGGACATGCTCA
>JAXIPH010000121.1:0-4639 GCA_045403035.1 Thermoleophilia bacterium
ATTCCTTCCGGCTCGATTGGGCCAAGAATGGACCACGTCGGTCTCTTGGCCGAGAAAAGTCCTGCTCAGAGCGGGTTTGCGATCGCCCTCTCACGGCGGTGCTCTGATGCCACACCTCAGCCGCCGCCCTAGACGGGCACCGCAGGCCCAGGCTCAATCGTGGGAACCCCGTGGGAACAACGGCCAGAAGACAGGGGTGACCGGGCACGGCCGACGCGACGCAGAAAGCGGCCCTATGCGGGAGCTTCTTAACCTCTCGCCCCCTCCCGCCACCCCTGCGGAATCCGCTCCGGAGCCAGAGGTCGCAGGTTCGAATCCTGCCGCGCGTACTTCATTTCTTACCTGCGCCCGGGGGAGTCTTTCGCCTCAGCGGTCGGGACCACTCCTAGCTGCGTGAAGACCGCGACTGCCGCTCCGCGACCCGCACGCAGCCCCCGCCAGAGATCCGCCAGTAGGCCGCCGACGAGAGCGAGAAATGCACCGAGGACGATCACGCCGATTTCCATCGTCGTGGACTTCGGCGCGGGAGCGGGTTCTACCTTCAGGAGTGGCCAGGAGGGAGATCGCCTCGACGGGGGCCGACCCCGACAGCCGGCGGACGAGATCCAGGCGGGAGCCACGCGAGCCGCCCGTGATTACGATGGCCGGGTGATCTTCGACGCCCACATGCACGTCGGCGAGTTCCCGCTGTTCGACGTCCGCCTCGACCGGGACGGCCTGGTGGAGCTCATGGCCGAGCACGACTACGGCGGGTGCCTGATCTTCCATCCGGACAACGCCCTGGTGGCGGCGATCCTGGAGACGGTGCCCACCGCGTGGGGGCTGGTGTGGGCCAACCCACGCATGCCGGACGGGGTCGACGAGGCGGTTCGCTACCTGGACCACCCGCGGTTTCTTGGAGTGAAGCTGCACCCGCTGCTCGACGGCTACCACCCGGACGACCCGATCGTGCACCCGGTCTACGAGGCCGCCATCGCGCAAGACGTGCCGCTCCTCATCCACTGCGGCCACCCCATCTTCACGCTGCCGTGGTCCATCGAGGAGGCCGCCGTGCGCTTCCCGCGGGCCAAGGTGATCCTGGGCCACATGGGACACGGCAACATCGTCTACATCGACGGCGCCATCGACGTGGCCGAGCGCAACGAGAACGTATGGCTCGAGACCTCAGGTATGCCCATGCACACCAAGATCGCCGAGGCCGTGCGCCGCGTGGGCACCGACCGTGTGCTCTACGGCTCCGATGCGCCGTTCCACCACCCGGTCGTGGAGATGGCGAAGGTGCGGCTGTCCGGGCTCACCGACGAACTGGTCGCTCGGGTGATGGGCGACAACGCCGTCGAGCTGTTCCTGGGCGGCCGCGCCGGGAGCGCCTGAAGGCCGACGGGGATCAGTGCTCGTGACCTGGCGGGCGCTCGCCCCGATGCGGAGGGCCCTGGCTGGATCGGCAACAACGGATCAGCCTCAGAACGGCCCACGGCCCGAGTCAGGGCGCGCCGGCTCAGAAGCGCTCGAGAACGCCAGGTCGTGCAGCAGCAGGGCGGCGGCGGCGGCGCGCTCGGGGATGCTCGGCAGCGACGCCCACTCATCGGGCCCGTGAAGCCCGCCGCCCACGACCCCCAGGCCGTCGAGCACCGGGATGCCCGTGGCCGCCAGGTGGTTCGCATCGGACGTGCCCCCCACCGCCGCGGCGGCGACTCGCATCCCGAGCGAGGCGGCGCCCGCGGCGTAGACCCTCGCCAGGGCCTCGGCGGCGGCCGTGCGGGCCATCGGCGGGCAGCCCAGCGTCCGGACCACCTCCGCCGCGACCCCCCGCTCCGCGCCCACGCGCAGGGCGGCGGCGGCGATCCTCTCCCGCACGTCCTCGAGGTCGGCGACCGAGTCGGCGCGCAGGTCGATCTCGGCGCGTGCGCTCTCGGGCACGACGTTCACGGCGCTTCCGCCGCTCACCAGCCCCACGTTCACCGACACCCCGCGCTCATGGACGCTCATCCGCCCGGCCAGCAGCGTCAACTCCGCCAGCGCCGCGACGGCGCTGCGGCCGTTCCACGGGTCGCGTCCGGCGTGCGCGGCGCGTCCGGTCACGTCGAGCGTGAGCACCTCCCGCCCGCGGCGCGCCACCACCACGTCCCCGTCGCCCGCCGCGGGCTCGAACACCAGGGCGGCGTCCGCCCCCCGCGCGGCGTCCAGCAGGGCCCCGAGCGACCGCGGCGCACCGAGCTCCTCGTCGGGCGTGAGGAGCACCTCCCAGCCCAGGCCGGGCGCGGCCGTGGACGCCTCCAGGCCGGCGAGCGCGGCCAGCAGCACGAGGATGCCGCCCTTAATGTCGGCCACCCCGGGCCCGGTGAGAACGCCCGCGGACGGGCGGCCCACCGGCGGGCCCGGGTGCCCGTCCGTGAAGACGGTGTCGTAGTGGCCCACCAGGAGCACCCGCCGCGGGGCGTCCCTGCGATGCCAGAGCCGCAGCGCGGGCGCCCCGCCGGCGAGCGGGACCTCCGCGAGCGCGCCCGGAAGAGCCTCGGCGCGCGCTGCGACCAGCGCCCGCATCCCCGCCAGACCCGCGGTGTCGTGGGAGCCGGAGGGCTGGCGGGCCCAGCGCTCGAGCAGGGCGGGGGCGTCGGCGGCGGCGGCGCGAGCCGCGGCCACCACGACATCGTTCACGGCTCGTCGCCGGTGCGCGTCCGGCGGCACCGCAGCGAGGGGTCCTCCACCTGGGTCACGGCTCGCCCCCCGCGCACGACGACGCAGTACCCCTCGATGTGGGGCTCGCCGAAGTTGACGTTGCAGCGGAAGACGGTCTCCACCCCCCGCCGCACCCCGCCGTCGACGCAGCGGACGTAGCGGAACGACAGGTCCCTGGCGGCGAGCCGGGCCGCCATCGCGTCCTGCGCCGAGGCGGGCGTGGGCGTGACGGGCGTCCCGCCGTCGCCGCAGCCGAGGGTGAGCGCCGCGGCGGCGAGGAGCGGCAGCGCGCGCCGCGTCATGCCGGCTGCTCGACCTCCACCAGGTATCCGTCGGGGTCCCTGACGAAGAACCGGTGGCCGCCCCAGGGCGGTGAGAACGGCGGCGCCAGCATCTCGGCGCCGCGGGCCGCCAGCTCACCGTGGACGGCCAGGCAGTCGGCCACCTCCAGCACGAGCACGACGGCCGCCTCGCCCGGATCGGGCGGCGCCACCATCGTCACCCCCGGTCGATCCTCCGCCGCGTGGCCCTGCTCGGCGAGCGACAGCCGCATCCCCGCCCTGCTGAGGCTCGCATAGGGCGGGTCGTCGTAGAGGGCGTCGACCGCGAAGCCCATCAGGTCGCGGTAGAAGGCCACCGAGCGCTCCACGTCCGCCACAGCCAGGATCACCCCGGCGCGCGTCACCGGGAACGCGGGCATCAGTTGTGCGACATGCCCGCGTCGGCGACCAGCAGCTGCCCGGTGACCCAGCCGGCCTCCTCGGAGGCGAGGAAGGCCACCGAGGGCGCAATGTCGGCCGCCACGCCGCGGCGCGGGAGGCACTGCAGCATCTGAACGAACTCGAAGGCCTCGGCGTGGGGACTGGCCATGACCCCCTCGGTCTCGGTGAGGCCCGGGGCCACGGCGTTCACGGTGATCCCGTACTTGCCGATCTCGCGGGCCAGGGCGCGCGTGAACCCGAGAACGCCGCCCTTGGAGGCGACGTAGTGCGCCAGGTTCGGGGTGCCGGCGAGCACCACGTTGGAGCAGATGTTGACGATGCGTCCGTAGCCCGCATCGCGCATCGGCTTGTGGCCGTGGTGACAGCACAGGAAGGTGCCGTCGAGGTTCACCGCCATGATCCGTCGCCACTCGGCGAAGTCGAGGTCGTCCCACGCCACGAAGGGGACGATGGCGGCATCGTTCACCAGGACGTCGAGCCGGCCGTAGTGGGCGACGGTGTCGGCCACCATCGCGATGACGTCGGCCTCCGAGGAGACGTCCGCCCGCATCCCGAGGCCGCCCTCCGGCGCGGCCGCCTCGGCCCCCGGGCCGTTGACGTCCGCCACCACCACCGAGGCCCCCTCCGCGGCCAGCTTGTCGGCGATGGCCTTGCCGATCCCCTGCGCGGCGCCGGTGACGATGGCCACGCGTCCCTCGAGCTTGCCCATTGCTACACCTCGTAGAAGTCGGGGGCGTGACGGTAGGTGCCCCATGCGTCGATGTCATGGGTGAAGAAGATCTGCGCGCCGTGCTCCTCGGCCAGCGCCCTGATGCGGGCGATGGAACGGACCCCGGCGACGGGATCGATGTGGAACCCCGCCTGGACACCGCGCTCGTAGGCGTCGGCCGTGTAGACGACGTCGAACGGGAAGAGCATGTTCGAGCCGCTCTCCGGGGTGATCAGCAGCGAGTAGTGGCCCACGGTGTGGCCGGGGGTCTCGACCAGGTGCACCCCCGCGGCGATCTCCTGGTCGCCGGTTATGGGCACCAGCCGCGCGCCGTCGTGATCCCAGGTCGGGTCCGAGTAGCCGAGGCGCTCGAAGGGCTCGCAGGCGCGCCCCTGGGCGATCTCACGGGCGTGGATGAGCACGCGGGCGTCCGGCAGGTGGCGGTTGCCGCCCACATGGTCGAAGTGCAGGTGCGACATCACCAGCGTGCCGACGTCCGAGGGCGAGAAGCCGCACAGCGCCAGCTGGG
>JAXIPH010000278.1:0-7142 GCA_045403035.1 Thermoleophilia bacterium
GCACGGGACGCCGCGTCGGCCGACCAGGACCTCGCCAACGCACTCGGGGATGCTCTAGGCCGTGACGGCTCGGCTCCAGCCGGCGCGCTTCTCTTCACCTGCAACGGACGCGGGAGGCAGTTGTTCGGCGAGGTCGACCACGACTCGCAGGCAGTCGCGGGGGCTATCGGGAAGCCCGCGCTCGCGGGTTTCTTCTGCGGCGGAGAGATCGGGCCGGTCGGAGGCCGCACCTTCCTGCACGGATTCACCGCCACCATGGCGCTCTTCGAGGCCTCCTCCGACGCGTGAAATGTTGCTCAATTGACCTTTCGCGAGAACGTGAGAGAGTGTCGTATTAGATAGCGGCTCATACGTTCTATACAGTTCTCCGCGTCATCATTCACATCCATGGACGAGCGGAGGACGTATGAGCGCAGAGCAGACGAACGGCCGGCGCGGGAGCGTCGGCAACGAGATCTTCGACCAGGTCGAGAGCCTCATGAGTCAAGAGGGCCTCACGCGCACCCAGGCCTTCCAGCGCCTGTCGGAGACCTCCGGTCGCCGCGCCGGCACCGTCGCCGCCAACTACTACCGGGTGGCCCGCAAGCGCGGCGCCGCCCTTCAGCCGCGCAAGCCGCGGGCCAAGCGGACGACCGGCACCGGCCGGCGTGGCCCACGCCGGGGCGGCTCGAGCAACGCCGAGGCGGCGCTGGCCCGTGCGAGCGAGGCGATCCAGGAGCTTGCGACGGTCGTGCGCGACCAGCAGAAGGAGCTCACCGCGCTGCGCGAGCAGGCGGACCAGATCGAGCGCCTGCGCAGCTGGGTGAGCAAGAACATGTAATTCCCGTCCGGCGTCAGGCGCCCGTGATCACGGGGCGCTTGACGCCGGGCTCCGCGGTGAGCAGGGCGCCGACCTCCGACAGCCGGATCGGCGAGCCCACCAGCTCGGCCACCGGGAGGTCGCCGGCCTCCAGCATCGCAAGGGCTCGCCGCACCGTGGCGGGCGTGTGGTGATAGGAGCCGCGCAGGGTGAGCTCCTCGTAGTGCAGGGGCCCGGTGGGGAGCGTCACCTCGCTCCCCGCGGTGCACCCGCCGTGCAGCAGCACCTCGCCCCCCGGCCGGGCGAGGGCCGCCGCGACGCGCCACGTCTCGGGACGCCCCACCGCCTCCACGACGGAGTCGGCGCCGCGCCTGCCCGGCAGCGCCGCGCGCAGTCGGGCCACGTCCGCGGCGTCGCGCGGCGCCGGATGGGTGCGCTCGGCTCCGAACCGGTGCGCCCGCTCGCGGCGCTCGTGGTGCGGGTCGGCCAGGTGCACACGGCATCCGCGCCGCGCCAGGAGCCCGGCCAGGAGCTGTCCCTGCACCCCGCCGCCGAGCACCAGCACGGTGTCGCCCTCCCCCGCGCCCACGCGGGCCGCGGCGTGGACGGCGCACGCCAGGGGCTCCGTCGCGGCCGCCAGCTCGGGCGCGAGCCCGGCGGGCCGGGGGAGCACGTTGCGCGCCACGATCGCCGCGGGCACGCGCACCCGCTCGGCGAACGCCCCCGTGAGGTAGGCGATCCGCGGGCACAGGTTCTCCCGTTCCGCGGCGCAGTCGGGGCAGTCTCCGCACGGCGCCGAGTTGGCGACCACGACGGCGTCGCCCACGCGCACCCCCGGCGCCCCTGGCCCCGCCTCCACCACGGTTCCCGCGAGCTCGTGCCCCAGAGGCGCCGGCAGGGGGCCCAGGGCCGGGTGGGCGCCCACGCGCAGCATCTTCGCGTCGGTGGCGCAGGTGAGGGCGGCGTCGGGCACCACCACGATCTCGCCGGGTCCGGCCACGGGCTCGGGCACCTCGTCGAGGCGCAGATCGCCGGGCCCGTGGATCATCAGGGCGCGCACGGGCCGACGTTAGTGGACGAGCGGCCCGCCGCTTGAGAGTACGATGCCGCGTCCTCCCCCACGGAGGTTCCCACGCCCTACCCCGAGCACCTGCGCGACATGGTCGAGAGCTATCTCCGCGGCCTCGACTTCGCGGCCACCGATCCCCTCGAGCGCGAGGAGATGGCCGGCACCGAGGGCCTGGTGGAGGCGATGCGGCACTCGCTGCTCGCCGGCGGCAAGCGCATCCGGCCGGTGCTCGCGCTCGCCACCTGCGAGGGCCTCGGGGAGGCGCCCGAGCGGCTCCTGCCCACGGCCGCGGCGATCGAGCTGGTGCACACCTACTCGCTCATCCACGACGACCTGCCCGCCATGGACGACGACGACCTGCGGCGTGGCCGGCCCACCTGCCACAAGCTCTACGGCGAGGACACGGCGATTCTGGCGGGGGACGCGTTGTTCGCAGAGGCCGTGCGCCTGGTGGCCGAGCGCCAGCCGGGCGGGCCCGTCGTGCGGGTGGGCGTGCTGCTGGAGATCAGCCGGGCCACCGGGGTCGGGGGGATGGTGGGCGGCCAGTACCTCGACCTGCGCGACGCCGGGAGCGAGTCCGCCGCCGCCCTGCGACGGGTGCACGCGCTGAAGACCGGCCGCCTGATCGCGTGCGCCGTGCACTGCGCGCTGGTGCTCGCGCGCCCGCCCGCCCCGGTCGACACCGCGCTCCGGCGCTTCGCCCGCGAGCTCGGCCTGCTGTTCCAGATCGTGGACGACATCCTCGACGTGGAGGGCTCCGAGGCGGTCCTCGGCAAGGCCGTCGGCGCGGACGCCCGCATGGGGAAGATCACCTACGTGAGCACCCATGGGCTCGAGGGCGCCCGGCGCCTGGCCGGCGAGGCTCACGCCCGTGCGCTCGAGGCCCTCGCGGCCCTGCCGGGGCCGATCGAGGACCTGGTGGGCATCACCGACCTCACCTTCGCCCGCCAGCACTGACCGGCGGGCTCATGTCCGCCCGAAACGTGCCGATTGACACTAGGTCAGGAACGGCTCGCTCACGGGTAAGGACATCCGCGACCGCTCGATCAAGGCCAAGGACATCGCCCTCGGGTCGATCACGGCCAAGCACCTGCGCAAGGGGACGTCGGCCGGGACCGTCGGGCAGCACGGGCCTCCGGGGCCGGCCGGCGCCACCGGCCCGCGTGGCGCCAGCGGGGCCTCCGGCGCCCAGGGCGAGGCCGGCGCCGATGGCTCGCTGGTCGGTACGGCCGGAGGCGTCCTCAC
This sequence comes from Thermoleophilia bacterium, assembly GCA_045403035.1. GTDB lineage: Bacteria > Actinomycetota > Thermoleophilia > Miltoncostaeales > Miltoncostaeaceae > CAVXDY01. The sequence goes on from JAXIPH010000278.1 coordinate 3,114, forward strand.
GGGCACCTTCCCGAACCCCGGCCTGGCGGCCGGCTCGGTGACCTCGACGGCGCTCGGGGCCGGGTCGGTGACCTCGGCCGCCCTGGCGCCGGGCACCGCGCTGGCCAACATCTCGCCGGGATCCATCCTGGGGTCCGCCCTCGCCCCGGGCACCATCACGGGCTCGGCGATCGAGGACGGCGGGGTGGGGGTCAGCGAGCTCGGCCTGAGCGGCAGCGTCACCATCGACCCGCCTCTGCCTGGCGGTCGGAGCGTGCTCCGACGTGGACGTCACCGTGACCGGTGCGGAGACCACCGACTACGTGATCGTCATGGGCCCGAGCGCCCTGGAGAACAGCCTCATCGGCACCCCGCTGGCCCCGGCGGCCGACGACCAGATCCGCGTCCGCGTGTGCAGCACGTCCGCGCTCACCAACGGGGCGGCGCGGATCTGGCGGTACATCGTCCTGAAGTAGCGGCGCGCGCGCGGCCGTTTGGGGTAGATTCGCCCTGAGAACGCCAAACACCGTCCTCCGCCCCGCCAGGAGCTCCATCGTGCCCCACCGCCCGCGCGCCCTCGAGCTGGGAATGGCCACCTATCTGGTGAAGAAGCGGCTGATCAAACGCGAGCAGCGCTTCCCCTTCACGCTGATGCTGGAGCCGCTCGAGATCTGCAACCTGGCCTGTCACGGCTGCGGGCGCATCCGCGAGTACGAGCACGTCTTCCACAAGCGCATGCCCGTTGAGGAGTGCCTGCGGGTGGCCGAGGAGGCCGGTGCGCCGATCGTGAACATCCCGGGCGGCGAGCCGATGATCCACAAGGAGATCGACGAGATCGTCAACGGGATCATCGCGCAGGGCCGCTTCGTCTACATGTGCACGAACGGCATCCTCATGAACCGCGCGTTCGGGCGCATCCCGCCCTCGAATCACTTCGCCTTCGTGGTCCACCTCGACGGCCTGCGCGAGGTGCACGACCACGCCGTCGACCGCGCGGGCGTGTTCGACAAGGCCACGGCCCACATGCGCGAGGCCCTCGAGCTGGGCTACCGGGTGTGCACCAACACCACGATCTATCGTGGCGTGGCCGCGAGCGAGTACGTGGACCTGTTCGCCTACCTCAAGGACATGGGCATCGAGGGCTGCATCACCTCGCCGGGCTACGACTACGAGTCGGTCACCCACGATCGCGAGCAGTTCCTCGCGCGCACCGAGGCCCAGGCCCTGTACGCCGAGGTGCACGAGCTCTGCGACCACATGGACATCCCGTTCTACAACAACCCCCTCTTCCACGAGTTCCTGACCGGCAAGCGCAACTACCGGTGCAGCGCGTGGTCGATGCCCACCTACACCGTCGAGGGCTGGCGGAGCCCCTGCTACATGCTCGCCGACAAGCACGTCGGCAGCCTCAAGGAGCTGTACGAGGGCACCGACTGGGAGGCCTACGGCACGGACCGCGACCCGCGTTGCGCGAACTGCCTGATGCACTGCGGCTACGAGGCGAGCACGATCCTCGAGGCGCTGAAGAGCCCGCGCGACCTGGTGGCGCTGGCCCGCTCGTGATCGCGGTGGTGTGCGCCGTTCCCGCGGAGCGGCGCGCGCTGGCCGACCTGATCGGGCCCGGCGTCGAGATCCACCTGTCGGGGATGGGCGCCGCGGCGGCGGAGCGGGCCGGCGCGCGGATCGCCGCCGCGCGGCCCCGGGCGCTGCTGGCCGCCGGCTTCTGCGGTGCCCTCGCGCCCGACCTGGGCACCGGCGATCTCGTGGCCGCCGACCAGGTGGTGGAGGAGGCCACCGGCGACCGGTTCGCGGCCGACCCCGAGCTGCTGGGGGCCGCGCCCGGGCGGCGCGGGACGATCGTCAGCGCGGTCCGCCTGGCCCGCACGCCGGAGGACCGGGCGCGCCTCGAGGGCCTCGCGGTCGACCTCGAGAGCGCCGCCCTGGCCAGGGCGGCGGCGGCCGAGTCGGTCCCGTTCCTCAGCCTGCGGGCCGTCACCGACGAGGCCCGTCACCGGTTGCCGGACTTCGACCGGCTGATGGACGCCGCCGGGCGGCTCAACCCGCTCTCCGGGATCTTCTACTTCCTCCGCTACCCCCGCGAGGTGCCGGCGCTGCTGCGCCTGGCGCCCGCCGCCCGCGCGGCCTCCAGGGCCCTGCGCGGCGGGGTGGGTGAGCTGCTGGAGCGGGTCGGGTGAGCAGCGCGCTCGTGACCGGGGCGACCGGGTTCATCGGCGGCCACGTGGCGGCCGACCTGATGGCCCACGGGTGGACCGTGCGAGCGCTCGTGCGACCGGAGAGCATGGGGTCGGGGCGCCTGCCGGCCGGCTGCGAGGCGGTGGCGGGCGACCTGCGCGACGCCGCGTCGGTTCGCGCCGCGACGCGGGGCGTCGACGCGGTCGTGCACGTGGGGGCGCGCTACTCGCTCGCCCGCCACCAGGCGGCCGAGGTGACCGCGACCAACGTCGGCGGTTCGGGCAACGTCCTGGCGGCGGCGCGGGAGGCCGACCTGCCGATGGTCCACTGCTCGTCGGTGGCCACGGTCGGCCTGCCGGCCGACGGGCGCCCCGGGGACGAGGACACGCCCCTGCCCCCCGCGCAGGTGATCGGCGCGTACAAGCGCTCGAAGGTCGAGTCGGAGCGCCTCGCGCTGGCCGCCGCCGAGGAGGGACAGCACGTCGTGATCGTCAACCCCACCGCCCCCGTGGGGCCGGGCGATCACGCGCCGACACCCACCGGGCGGATCGTCACCGACTTCCTCGCGGGGCGCATGGCCGCCTATGTCGACACCGGCCTGAACCTGGTGGACGTGCGTGACGTCGCGGCGGGCCACCGCCTTGCCCTCGAGCGCGGCGAGAGCGGGCGGCGCTACATCCTGGGCAACGAGAACCTGACCCTGCGGCAGATCCTGCGGATCCTGGCCGGGCTCGCCGGCCGCCGCGCCCCGCGGGTGCGGCTGCCCCACGCGCTGGCCATCGCGGTGGCCGCGGTGGACGAGACCATCGAGGGACGGCTGCTCGGCCGCGAGCCGATGGCGCCCCTGGACGGAGCCCTCATGGCCCGCAAGCGCATGTTCGTGGACGGCTCGCGCGCCGTGCGCGAGCTGGGCATGCCCCAGTCGCCCGTGCGGGAGGCCCTGGCCGACGCGATCGACTGGTTCCAGGCGCCGAGGGCGGCATGACGACGGGAGCGGCCACCGGCGCCGGCGCGCGCGAGCAAGCGCGCGGCGCCCTCGAGCGCGGCGAGCGGCACCTGCGCTCGCTTCAGGCCCGCGAGGGCTACTGGTGGGGCGAGCTCGAGTCCAACTCCACCATGACCGCCGAGCACGTCTTCATGCTCCACGCCCTCGGGCGGCTGCGCGAGGAGGACCGCTCCGGCCTGGTGGCCGAGTTGCGGGCCACCCAGGGGGCGGACGGCGGCTGGGCCAAGTGGCATTCGGGCCCCCCGGACCTGTCCACCACGGTGGAGGCCTACTACGCCCTGAAGCTGCTGGGCGTGCCCATGGACGATCCGGCGATGACCCGGGCGCGCGACATGGTCCACCGGCTGGGGGGGGCGGACCGCTCGCGCTTCTTCACCAAGCTCTGGCTGGCCGTGCTGGGGCACTACCCGTGGGAGCACCTGCCGGTGCTGCCACCGGAGATGATCCTGCTGCCCGACCGGGCCCCCCTCTCCCCCTACCGCTTCGCCTGCTGGGCCCGGGGCACCTTCGTGGCGCTGATGATCGTGCTCTCGCGCCGGCCCACCCACCTTCAGGCCGTCGGCCCCGAGGAGCTCTTCACCGAGCCCGCGGGCACGCAGCCCGCCGGGGCCCCGAAGACCCCCGGCCGCTGGACCCCGCTCCTCACCCGGGCGATGGGCCTCGCGCGCCGGTACCAGCGCCGGCCGATCCGCCCGCTGCGCCGGCTGGCGGAGGCGCGCGTGGCGCGCTGGATCTGCGACCGCCAGGAGGCCGACGGGTCGTGGGGAGGCATCCAGCCGCCCTGGATCTACTCGATCCTCGCGCTGCACGCGCTGGGCTGGCCGCTCGACCACCCGGTCATCGCCCGCGCC
>JAXIPH010000049.1:0-5308 GCA_045403035.1 Thermoleophilia bacterium
CGCGGCGGCGCTGCGCCGCGGGCGCAGCGCCGCCGGTCCGAGCCCCTAGCCCGGCGCGCGCTTCTCGAACGGATTGCCGAGCACGCCGCCCACGAGCAGCATCACCAGCAGCCCGATGCCGATCACGACGAAGAGGCTCCCCGTCGCGATCGCAAAGAGCGACACCTGCTCTCCGACGAACGACAGCTCAAGCCCGGTGGCCAGGGCCCGCTGGGTGACCCACAGCTCGCGCGCCGGGTTGCTAACCGGCGCGCCGGTCTTGGGGTCCTTGGCGGCGTCCTCCTCGCTGAAGGCCTCGTTGCCCGCCGCATCGAGGAAGCGGCCCATCTCGGAGAAGGTCTTGCCGCCGGTGCCCTCGAGGGCGTGGACGCGCATGTACTCGGCGAAGCAGCGCGCCTCGTCGCCGGTCGTGATCGGCTCGTCCGCCACGTCGCAGGTCGGGATGTCGTCGATCTCGACACCCGACTCAGCGATCCCTTTCTGAATCTGCTCGGGGTTCATATCGGGCGAGCCGGTGATCTGCTCGCGGCTGATCGTGTCCTGAACCTGGTCGCGCCCGTCAACGCCCTGCCAGATCCACAGGGCGCCGGCGACGATCAGCAGCACCCCGGCCACCAGCCCTCCCGCCCAGAACAGCTTTTGCAGCTTGCTCACCGCTCTCCGCCTCCTGCTCGTCGTCGGAACGAGGGAATCTCCGTCGGAATGAGAATCCGAGACTAGGCAGCACCCGGACGGCCGGCATCCGAGCCGGTCCCGCCTCAGCCTGCGGAGAACTACGGACTCCCGCGGACCGGGGGTCGGCGGGCGGAGCTCGCCGAAGTGTCGGACATGCTGTGGACAACGGCGGCCTTCGCGATGGATCCTCGCGGTCGGGATCGGGATTGCTCCCGGCATCCCCAGCGGACGGCGGCTCGATCATCCGGGACGGCAACGCGGCGCTCTCCGCGATTTGCCCATCCGGAGAGGATCGCGTCACCGTCCTCGGGCCCGGAAGGGGGATCAGGCGGGGCGTCGAAACGTCGAACCGTCACCGGGCAAACGCGAAAACGAACCTGGAGGAAGTGTGTCCACCAGCATCAAGGAACAATCGGGCGCCTGGACCGGGTGGGTGATCTTCGCCGCCTTCATCCTGTTCACGATCGGGTGCTTCAACATCATCATGGGCCTCGCCGCACTGCTGAAGGACGAGGTCTACCTCGTGTCGAAGAACGGTCTTCTGCTGACGACCAGCTACACCTACTGGGGCTGGTGGTTGATCATCCTCGGCGGGCTTCTGATCATCGTGGCCCTGGGTCTCTTCTCCGGCAACGAGGTCGCACGCTGGTTCGCCATCGGCGCGGTGTTCGTCAACCTGATCAGCCAGTTCGGGTGGTTCCCCGCGCAGCCGCTGTGGTCGCTGATCATGATCGGCCTCGACATCGCGGTGATCTATGCGCTGACCGTGGCCTGGAAGGGCGCCAAGGCGGAACTCACCGAAGGCATCTAGCGACACGGCCACGGACGGCCTGCAACCGTTGTGGAGCGGCGGTGCCCACGCCGCTCCACCGGGCCCCGGGCGACCCGGCGGCCCCCCCGCGAAGCCGCCGCCGACTCTCAGAACCCGAAGCGCACCTCGGTGAAGTACCACCAGCTCGAGGTGAGCCACAGCGCTGCCAGGGCGGCGAAGAGGGTGCCGCCCGCGACCGGGAGCGCCCAGCCCGGGAAGCGGCGGTCGTGGACGAGGAGCAGCTTGGCCGCCAGCACCCCGTACAGGAACGAGCCCACCACCGAGTGGACGGCAACCCGTGCGTCGGTCGTCTGGAAGCCGAGGATCGTGACGCAGTGGAACACGATCGGGAGCGTGACCAGCACGGCCAGGCGCCCGGACCAGCGGTGGACGCCCGCGGCCGTCCCGGCCTCGAACGGCAGCACGGCCGACAGGCGGCCGTAGATGCGCGCGCCGGTGGAGACCTGCACGAGCGCGAGGGCGATGGCGATCGTCGCCAGCCAGACCTTCCCGGCCACGGCGCTGGTGAACACCGACTCGAGCAGGTCGGTGTAGCCCGAGGCCACGTCCAGCGTCCAGGGCGCGGGGCTCACCGGGGCTCCAGCTCGATGACGGCGGCGCGCTCGGCACGGTCCCGCAGCCGCGACCAGGCGGCGGCCAGGCGGGCGTCGGCGCTCTCGATCGCAGCGATGGCCGGGCGGGCGTCGTCGACCGTGCCGGCCGTGCCGCACCGCTCCCCCTCGCCGGCGATGAGGGCCACGAGCGCGGACAGGTCGCGCACGGCGGGGGCCACCGTGGGCCCGGCGAGGGTCGAGATGCGCGGAAGATGGGCGTCGCGGCCGTCGATGAGGCCCAGCCCGTCGCCCGGGTTGGAGGGATCGCCGTTGCCGTCGACGTCCCGCAGCGGCCGGCCGCGCGAGATGTTGACCATGTGCTCCCCGTGGAACCGGACGTTCGCGAGGTTGTCCTCGTCGCGGGCGGCGACCAGGAAGCGCACGTGCTCGCGCAGGATCGCGATCTGAGCGTCGGCCGACTCGAGGGCCGATCCCCCGTCGGGGCTCGTCGGGTCGTCGTCGAGCAGGAGCAGCAGGTCGTCGGACCGCCCGGGCGCCAGCGCCCCCGAGAGCGCGGGGGCGGCCGGGTCGACCCCCACCAGGGCGGCGTCGTAGCGACCGAGCAGGGGGTCGCCGTCCACCGAGGCGATCCCCGCGGCCCTCCCGCCCGCGGCGATCGTGGCCACGGCGAGCCGTCCCGCCGGACCCTCGATCCACACGGTCCATTCGGCCGGGGCGGCCTCGTCGAGGCGAACGCTCACCCCGGTCGCGCGCTCGCCGGTGAAGGTGACCCGGCCGCCGCCCGCCTCGGGCGCCTCGGGCGCCGTCGCGGACCCCGCCGTCGCTCCCGAGATCCCGGCGACGTAGGCCGCGACGTCGGCCGCCTCCTGGCCCTCGACGAGGCCCGCCGGCATGGCGCCCCGGCCCGTCGCGACCACCGCGACCACCTGCCCGGCCTCGACACCGGAGCCGGCCAGCGCCGGGCCGACTCCCCCCTCCGCGGCCACGCCGTGGCACGCCGCGCAGGCCCGCGCGAACACCGCCTCGCCGCGGGCGACGTCCCCCGGTGGCGCCTGCGCGGCCGCCGGTGCCCCGGGCTCGAACGGCTGCCAGCGGGCGAGGCCGTAGACAGCCAGGGTCACGCCGACGAACAGCACGACGAGAAGTGCCCAGGGGGCGCGTCTCACTCGGAATCCCCCGGTCACGTGGGGCGGGCCGGGGTGAGTCTCCCCGACGGGGCGCTGCCCGGGCAAGCGCGCCGACGCGCCACGGCGTCCGCCCCGGGCTCGCCGGCGCGCCCCAGGGAGGAACCAGCCGCGCGAGTTGTGGCCCTCGGGCCGGTTGACCTGCCCCCACAGGCCGGACTAGCTTCTCCGAAACGTTCAGCCTGCGGAGAGGCGTTCAGTCACGTGAACGATCAGCGCCACGCGGTGAGGGGCCCCGAGGTGGGTGGTGTGCTCGGCGAGATCCGGCACACCGACGCCGCCCATGTCGCCGACGCGGTGTCGCGAGCGCGGGTCGCCCAGCCGGGCTGGGCCGAGCGCCCGGTCGCCGAGCGGGCCGCGGTGCTGGATCTCGCCGCCGATCTGCTGGAGCCCGACATCGAGTTGCTGGCCCCGCTGCTCTCGGCGGAGTCGGGCAAGCCGATCGCCCAGGCCCGCCGGGAGGTGGGCGGGGCGATCCGCCTGCTGCGGGCCAATGCCGCCGAGGGACGGAGCACGGCCGGGCGCGTCCTGCCCACCGAGGGCAACCCGGGCACCGAGCGCGACCTGGCCTTCACCCGGCGAGAGCCGCTCGGCGTGGTGGCGGCGATCATCCCCTTCAACTTCCCCGCGGAGCTGTTCGTGGAGAAGTGCGCAGCCGCGATCGTGGCCGGCAACGCGGTGGTGGCGAAGGCCCCGGTGGAGGACCCCCTCGTGGTGTCGCGGTTCCACGCGGCGCTGCTCCAGGCGGGCGCCCCCCCCGACGTCCTGGCGCTGGTGCACGGTGGGCGCGAGGTGGGCGTGGCGCTCGCCGGGGACCGCCGCGTCGACGCCGTCTCGCTGACCGGCTCCACCGAGGCCGGGATCAGCGTGTCCGTGGCCTCGGCGCCCCTGCTGCGCCCACTCCACCTGGAGCTCGGGGGCAACAACGCCTGCCTGGTGCTCGACGACGCCGACCTCGACCTCGTCGCGAGTGAGCTCGCGTTCGGGCGCCTGATGATGAACGGCCAGGCCTGCTCGGCCTCGAAGCGGATCCTGGTCGACCCCTCCCTGCACGACGATCTGGTGGAGCGGCTGGTGGCCGTGGTCGAGGCGCAGGTGCTGGGCCCGGCCCCGGATCCCGAGACGACGATCGGGCCGCTCATCACGCTCGCCGCCGCTCAGCGGGTGCGCTCCCAGATCGGGGCGGCCGTCGCCCAGGGCGCCATGATGGCGGCGGGTGGCGGCGCGCCGGAGGGTCCGTTCGTCGCTCCCTGCGTCCTGGCCGACGTGCCACGCCAAGCGGGCGTGGCCGGCGACGAGGAGATCTTCGGCCCGGTCTTCGCCGTCATCCCGGTGGGCGGCGACGCGCAGGCCCTCGCCGTCGCGAACGCGTCGCGGTTCGGGCTGATGGCCTCGGTGTTCAGCCGCGATCTGGAGCGGGCCATGGCCCTCGCCGAGCGCCTGCAGGCCGGCGGGGTCGTCATCAACGGCACCGACAACTACCGGCCCCCGATCATCCCGTTCGGCGGGGTCAAGGCGTCGGGTACGGGGCGGGAGGGCATCGGCTACACCCAGCGGGACCTGACGCGCGAGAAGACCATCGTGCTGCGCCGCTTCCGGCGCGGGCCGGGCGGGGTCGAGTCGTGACGGCCCGGGCCGAGGGCTACCGCGTGCCCGCGGTCGTGGCCGCCGTCCGGGCCCTCGACGCGCTGGCCGGCCTGAACGGCGTGGGGGCGTCCCTGTCGGAGCTCGCGCGGCTGATCGACCGGTCCAAGAGCACGGTCTTCAACCTGCTCTCCACGCTGGAGGCCGAGGGCCTCGTCTCGCGTGACGCCGCCACACGCCGCTACCACCTGGGGGCGCGGCTGATCCCGCTCGGGTCCGCCGCGGCCCGCGAGGCGCGGCCGCTGGCCATGGCGCTGGAGCGTGCGCGCGGGATCGCGGCCGAGACCCGCCTCTCGGTGGCGGTGGCCCAGACGATCGCGGGGCCCATGGCCCAGGTCGTGGACAGCGTCACCCCCCAGAGCGGTCTCCACGTCGGCATCACGATCGGCGACCGCTACGGGGTGTTCGACGGCGCCATC
>JAXIPH010000245.1:0-7235 GCA_045403035.1 Thermoleophilia bacterium
GGGAACGGCGTGGCCAGGGTGATCCCGGCGACCGCGAACGACTCCACCAGGACGCGTTCGATCAGCTCCTGCAGGTCCTCCGGCTCGATGAACGAGGCCTCCACGTCGAGCTGGGTGAACTCCGGCTGGCGATCGGCCCGCAGGTCCTCGTCCCGGAAGCAGCGGACGATCTGGTAGTAGCGCTCCAGGCCGCCCACCATCAGCAGCTGCTTGAAGAGCTGGGGGCTCTGGGGCAGGGCGTACCAGGAGCCGCGCTGGAGGCGGCTGGGGACCAGGAAGTCGCGCGCGCCCTCCGGCGTCGAGCGCGTGAGCACGGGGGTCTCCACCTCCAGGAAGCCTTCGCCGTCCAGCACCCGTCGCATCGCCCGGGCCACCCCCGCCCGCATCTCGAGCGCCCGCTGGCGCCGGGGGCGGCGGATGTCGAGGTAGCGGTAGGTCAGGCGCAGCTCCTCGGACGCCTCCTGGGTCTCGTCCTCCACGGAGAAGGGCAGGGGCGCGGCCTCGGACAGCATGTCCAGCGCGTGCGCCCGCAACTCGACGCGCCCCGTGGGGATCCCCTCGTTGACCGTCTCGGGCGAGCGGGCCACGACCTCGCCCTCCACGCTCACGACGTCCTCCGGGCTCAGGTCCCCGGCCGCGGCGTGCGCCGCGGCCCCGGCGCCCTCGGGGTGGAACACGAGCTGCAGGATCCCCGATCGGTCCCGCAGATCGATGAAGACCACGCCGCCGTGGTCCCGTCGGCGGTGCACCCAGCCGGCCACGCGGGCGCGGCCGCCCTCGGCGCCCGCGGCGCCGGCGCAGGTGTGCGTGCGGTAGCGCGGGGACCCGATCAGGGGGCTCACGACGAGAGCGCCTCGACGAGGTCGCCCAGCGGCACCTCCCGCTGCTCGCCGCTCTCCATGTCGCGCACCGCCGCCACCCCCCGCTGGTGCTCGCGCGGTCCGACGATCACCGCGCGCCGGGCGCCCAGCGACGCCGCGTGCCGCATCATGGCCTTCAGGCTGCGCTCCCCGCGCAGGTCGCTCTCGCAGCGAAGCCCCGCCGCCCGCAGCCGCTCGATCACCGGGAGCATGAGCGGCCGCAGGGCGGTGTCGGGCACCATCAGGTAGCAGTCGAGCTCCGCCGGCGCGTCGCCCTGGTCCTCGCCCTCGCGCAGGGCCAGCACCATGCGCTCGATGCCCGCCCCGAAGCCGATGCCCGGTGCGGGCGGCCCGCCCAGCGTCTCCACCAGGCCGTCGTAGCGCCCTCCCCCGCCCACCGCGCTCTGGGCGCCCAGGCGGTCGCTGGAGAACTCGAACACGGTCATCGTGTAGTAGTCGAAGCCGCGCACCAGGCTCGGGTCCTCCTCGTGCGCGATCCCCAGCCGCTCGAGCCCGTCGAGCACCCGCTCGCGGTGCTCCTGCGCCGCCGGGGAGAGGTGGTCGAGCAGCTTCGGGGCGCCGGCCATCACCTCCGCGACGCCGGCGTCCTTGGTGTCGAAGAGGCGCAGCGGGTTGTCGCGTAGCCGCTCCTGGCCGTCCTCGCCGAGCGCGGAGCGGTGCCGCTCCAGGTACTCCACCAGGCGGGCGCGATACGGCCCCCGGCTCTCCTCGTCCCCCATGCTTCCCAGGCGCAGGCGCAGCCCACCGAGGCCCAGGCGCCGGTAGATGGCGTCGAGGAGGGCGATGACCTCCACGTCGAGCATCGGGTCGTGGCTGCCGATGGCCTCCGCCCCGATCTGCCAGTGCTCGCGGAAGCGGCCCGCCTGGGGCCGCTCGTAGCGGAACATCGGCGCGACGTACCAGAGCTTCACCGGGAGAGGGAGCTTGTGCATGCCGTGCTGCACGAACGCCCGGACCACCGGCGCGGTGCCCTCGGGCCGCAGGGTGAGGCTGGTCCCGCCCTGGTCCTCGAAGGTGTACATCTCCTTGCGCACGATGTCGGTGCTCGTTCCCACGCCGCGCACGAACAGGCCCGTCTCCTCGAAGGTGGGGGTCACGATGCGCCGGTACCCGTAGCGGGCGAACGCGTCGCGGGCCACGTCGATCACGCGCTGGCGGGCGGCGGCGTCCGCGGGCAGCACGTCGTGGGTGCCGCGAGGGGCGGCCAGCCGGCGGGACGCCTCGCTCACCGTCGGCCCGGCGACCGCTCCGCGCGCCTCTCCTCGTACCGCCGCATCTGCCGCCGGTAGCGGAAGCGATCGATGAGGACCCCGAGGGGGAGCATCAGCCCGAACGCGAGCACGCTGATCACGGCCGCGACGCCCGGGGACTCCCCCAGCACGTAGATCAGGTAGGGGTAGAAGACCGCGGCCACGATCCCCGCACGGAGGGCGATGGACCGCATGCCGGACTGCACCGGCTCGCCCGGGCGGCGCTTGGGCCTCGCGTCGGCGGTCGTCCCGGTGGCGGAGAGCGCCTCGCGCCGCGGGCTGTGGGCCGGAGGCGGGCCGGCCGCCTTGCGGCGCTTGCGCTTGGCCATCAGCCGGCCTGGAGCCCGCGGGCCAATCCGGGCACGAGCAGGTCGAGCACCCGGCCGGGACGGAACCCCTCGATGCCCATGGCCGACGGGCTGGGCCCTCGCAGGGCGGCGCGCGGCACCAGGCCCACCAGCTCGGCCGAGCCGGCCTGCACGCCCAGCCGCTCGGCCTCGTCGCGCACGGCGGCGATGGCCAGCGCCGGGGACGTGACGCGGTAGTCCTCCAGGTTCATCGACACCTGGGCCATGGCCGCCTCCGGGAGGTAGAGGCCGATGGCGCGCACGGCGCGCAGGCCTCCCCCGGTCTCGCGCACGCGCGCGGCGATGGTGCGGGCCTCGGTGAGGGTGCCGTCGGGCAGCCAGACGTTGAGGGCGATCAGCGGCGGGCGAACCCCCACGAGCACGGCTCCGGCGGACGGGTGCAGCCGGTGGGGCCCGCAGTCGGGCACTACGGACCCCTCCTCGATGGAGCGCTCCAGCTCCTCGACGCCGCCGCCCCGGAAGTCCCGCGGCGCCACGCGATCGGGGTTGGTCGCGATCTCGCCGTACCGGAAGACGGGCAGGTTGAGCTCCGCCGCGAGCCGCTCGCAGAGCCCCGTGGCGATCTCGGAGGCCAGCGGGACGTCCTCGTCCTCGAGCGCCACGATCGGGACGACGTCGAGCGCTCCGACCCGCGGATGCACCCCGCGGTGGCGGCGCAGGTCGATGCGGTCGATGGACTCCCCGGCCAGGGCGACGAGGGCGTCCTGCAGGGCCAGCGGCTGGCCGGCGAGGGTGATGACGCTGCGGTGGTGGTCGGGGTCGGAGTGGACGTCGAGAACCCGCACCCCGGGCACCCGGCAGGCGTCCACGAGCGCCGCTACCGTGCCTGGGTCGCGTCCCTCGCTGACGTTCGGCACGGCGTACGCGATGGGAGCCCGGGGCGGGACCGGCAGGCCCCCCTCGAGCACCGCGGCGCGTCCTTGTACGCCATCCTGGCCTTCTCTATCGTTCACCAGTGAATCACTTTGACGGTCCTGCTCCGACTTCTGCGCTTCCTGAGCCCGTATCGGGGCAAGGTCGCAATCACCGCGGCCAGCGCCGCGGGCCTGATGGCGTGCTCCATCACCTTGCCATACCTGACCGGCCAGGTGATCGACGACGTGCTGAACGGCGGCGACCGCGGGGCCCTGGTGCCGCTCATCTGGGCGGTCCTGGCCATCGTGCTCGTGCGGGCCGGCTTCGCCGTCGTGCGGCGGGTCGTCTCGGGACAGGTGAGCCTGGCGGTGGAGTTCGACCTGCGGGGGGTCCTCTTCGCCCACCTCCAGCGGATGTCGCTGTCGTACTTCGACCGGATGCCGGTCGGGCAGCTCATGTCACGCGCCACCAGCGACCTGCAGACCGTGCGCTTCTTCCTGGGCTACGGCCTCATCTTCATCTTCATGCAGGCCTTCACGCTGATCATCGTGATCGGGCTCATGCTGTGGCTGAACTGGAGCCTCGCGCTCCTGGCCCTGCTGGTGGGGCCGGCGCTCCTGGTCGTGGCCTGGCGCTACAGCCGGCGCTCGAACCCGATCCTCATCGACGTGCAGCAGAGGGTGGGCGAGGTGGCGGAGATGGCCGAGGAGAGCGCGGTCGGGATCCGCGTGATCAAGGCCTTCGGCCGCGAGGCGGACCGCACGGCCCGCTTCGGGCGCACGGCGTCCCGGGCCTTCGACCGGAGCATGGACGCCGCGCGCCTGGCGTCGTTCTACCAGCCGCTGATGGGCTTCCTGCCCACGCTCGGGCTCTGCGTCGTGCTGGCCTACGGGGGCGTCCAGACCATCGACGGCCGGATGAGCCTCGGCGAGTTCGTCACCTTCTTCCTCTACCTCAGCATGCTGATGGCGCCCTTCCGCTCGCTGGGGATGCTGGTGGGGCAGGCCCAGCGGGCCGTGGCCGGCGGGACCCGCCTCTTCGAGGTGCTCGACTCGGTCCCGGAGGTGCGTGAGGCCGACGGGGCGAGGCCGCTTCCGGCCGGGCCCGGGGCCGTGAGCCTGCGGGACGTCACGTTCGCCTATGCCCCGGGCGGGCCGCCGGTGCTGACCGGCATCGACCTCGACGTGCCCGGGGGCCGCACGATCGCGCTCATCGGCCCCACGGGATCGGGAAAGACCACCCTCACCCAGCTCATCCCCCGCTTCTACGACGTCAGCGCCGGCAGCGTGCTGGTCGACGGCGCCGACGTGCGGGACCTCCGCCTCAACGACCTGCGCCGCGCGGTGGGCGTGGTGCCCCAGAACCCGTTCCTGTTCTCCACCACCGTGCGCGAGAACATCGCCTACGGGCGCCCCGAGGCCACCGACGCGGACGTGCGGGCCGCGGCGCGCATGGCCCAGGCCGAGGGCTTCATCGACGCGCTCCCCGACGGGTTCGAGACCCTGGTGGGCGAGCGCGGCTTCACGCTCTCCGGCGGCCAACGCCAGCGCGTGGCCATCGCCCGGGCCCTCATCACCGATCCCCGGGTGCTGATCCTGGATGAGGCCACGGCGTCGGTGGACGCCTCCACCGAGCGGGAGATCCAGGCCGCCCTGAGGGCGGTCATGCAGGGGCGCACGACCATCGTCATCGCGCACCGCCTGTCCACCCTCACCCTGGCCGACGAGCTGGTGGTGCTGGAGGGCGGGCGGATCGTCGCGCGGGGCACCCACGAGGAGCTCCACGAGACCAGCGACCTCTACCGCGAGATCCACGACGGGGGCCTGGCCCGGCCCGACCTGATCGCGAGGGACGCGTGAGCACGGCCTCTCCCGCCCTCGACAGGTCCGTGCCGGCCGCCCCGCCCGTGGCCCGCCGCAAGCTGCGGCGGCTGCTGCCCTACTTCCGCCCCTATGCCGGCCGCGCCGTGCTCACCGTGCTCCTGATGGTGGTCGTCACCGCGTGCATCCTCGCCGTGCCGGCGCTCGCGCAGGTCGCCATCGACGACGGCATCCAGGCCCAGGACAAGGGTGTCCTGCTCATCACGGTCGTCGTGCTCGTGGCGGCCGGCCTGATCGGCTGGACCGCGGGCTTCTGGCAGAGCTACCTCGCGAGCTGGGTGGGCGAGCGGGTGCTGCTGGACCTGCGGACCGACACCTTCCGTCACCTGATGCGGCTGGAGCTGGGCTACCACGAGCGGACCCCCACCGGACGCTCGGTGAGCCGGCTGACGAGCGACATCGAGGCGCTCGACCAGCTCGTCACCGACGGGGCGACCTCCCTGGTCATCAACGGGCTCACCTTCATCGGCGTGACCGCGATCCTGTTCGCCTACGACTGGCAGCTCGCCCTGCTGACCTTCGTGATCTTCCCCGCGCTGGCCATCGGCACGACGCTGTTCCGCATCTACTCGACCCGCGCCTACCGGCGCACCCGCGAGCGCGTGGCCGACGTGCTGGCCACCCTCCAGGAGACGCTCTCGGGCATCCGCGTGGTGCAGGGCTTCGGCCGCCAGGAGCCCTCCAAGCGGCTCTTCCGGCGGGTGAACGAGGAGTACCGCGAGGCCAACATGGCCACGATCCGGCTCTCGGGCGCCTACTTCCCGGGCGTCGAGCTGCTCTCGGGCATCGGCACGGCGATCATCCTCTACTTCGGCGCGACCCGGGTGCTCGACCAGGATCTCAGCGTCGGCGTGATGGTGGCCTTCATCGGCTACCTGTCGAGCTTCTTCGACCCGATCCAGCAGCTCTCCCAGCTCTACAACACCTTCCAGTCGGCCATGGCCGCCCTGGAGAAGATCTTCGGGGTGCTCGACACCGAGCCCGAGCTGGTGGACGCACCGGACGCGGCGCCCCTGCCCCCCATCGCCGGCGCCATCTCGCTGCAGGGCGTCACCTTCTCCTACGGCCGCCAGCGGGTCCTCCACGACGTCGACCTGGAGATCGCCGCCGGCGAGACCGTGGCGCTGGTGGGCTCCACGGGCGCCGGGAAGTCCACCCTGGCGAAGCTGATGGCGCGCTTCTACGACCCCCTGGAGGGGCGCGTGATGATCTATGGGCACGACCTGCGCGAGGTCTCCGTGCGCTCGCTGCGCGACCAGCTCGCCATCGTCCCCCAGGAGGGCCACCTCTTCACGGGCACCATCGCCGAGAACCTGTCGTTCGGACGCCCCGACGCCACCGACGCGCAGATCCGCGCCGCGGCCGACGCGGTCGGCGCCACCGACTTCATCGAGGCGCTGCCCGACGGCTTCGACGCGGTGGTCACGGAGCGAGGCTCGGGCCTCTCGGCGGGGCAGCGCCAGCTGATCTCCTTCGCGCGCGCCCTGGTGGCCGACCCGCGCCTGCTCATCCTGGACGAGGCCACCTCGTCGGTGGACCTGCGCGCCGAGCACCTCATCGACCAGGCCCTGGACACGCTCCTCGCCGGGCGGACCGCGATCATCATCGCCCACCGCCTCTCCACGATCCGCGACGCCGACCGCATCGTCGTGCTCGAGGGCGGGCGCATCGTGGAGCAGGGCACCCACCTCGAGCTGCTCGACCAGGACGGCCGGTACGCCGCCCTCTACGACGACTGGGCCACCTCCCCGGGGGCCACGGCGTAGCCGGTTGAGCACCCGGGGCCGTTTGGTACGATCGCCGGAGCCCGTCCGGTGGGGGATCGTCTAGCGGTAGGACGCCGGGTTCTGGCCCCGGTAGCGGGGGTTCGAATCCTCCTCCCCCAGCTTTCACCTCATCCGAGGCGGGTCAACCGATGGGCCGTGGCGCATTCGTCTAGGGGCCTAGGACGCCGCCCTCTCACGGCGGTAACACGGGTTCAAATCCCGTATGCGCTACTCA
>JAXIPH010000205.1:0-14715 GCA_045403035.1 Thermoleophilia bacterium
GCGCGGCCCACGGTGCTGGCGGTGGGGGGGATCGAGCCGCGCAAGGGCAGCCGCGCCCTGCTCGAGGCGTTCGCCCGGGCGCGCGGCGCGCTGGGGGCGGGCGCCCTGCTGGCGATCGCCGGGGGCGAGACGCTCTTCGACTATGCGGACTACCGCGAGAGCTGGGAGCGGGACGCCGAGCGCCTGGGCCTGAACGTCCACCGCGGCGCCGGCCCGCCCGCCGGCGCGGACGTGGCGGTGCTGGGACCGATCCCCGATCCCGGCATGCCGGCGCTGTTCCGGGCGGCCGACGTCCTGGCCTTCCCCTCGGAGCGCGAGGGCTTCGGCCTCGTGGTGCTCGAGGCGCAGGCGTCCGGCCTGCCGGCCGTGGTGAGCGACCTGCCGGTGCTGCGCGAGATCCTGTGCGACGGGCGCGACTGCCGGATGGTGCCGGCCGGCGATCCGGCGAGCCTGGCGGCGGCGCTGGCCGAGATGATGGGCGACGGCGCGCTACGCGAGCGCCTGGTGGCCGGGGGCCGGGCCACCGCCGCGCGCTTCACCTGGGAGTCCGCCGCCGCGGCACACGAGCGGGTCTACGAGGAGATCGCGCGTGTCGCTGCGTGACGACCACGAGTACGCGGTCTGGACCGCCGAGTGGACCGGGGGGCTGTCCACCGACGTCTCCGGCCGCGGCCACGCGATCCGGGTGGACGAGCCTCCCGAGTTCGGCGGCCAGGACTCCGGGCCGATGCCCACCGAGCTCGTGGTGGCGGCACTCGCCTCCTGCTTCTGCATCGCCGTCGTCTGGGCGGCCGGCAAGCAGCGGATCGACCTGCGCGACCTGGAGGTGCAGGTGCAGCCCCACCGGGCGCTGGGCGAGCCCCGGCACGGGCGCTACGACCTCTGGGTCCGCTCGTCCACCCCGGCCGAGGAGCTTGCGCCCGCGGTGGAGCTGGCGAAGCGCTACTGCTGGGTGACGAACACCCTCGCGACTCCGCCGGAGATCACCTACCACCTGGGCGATGGCATGGGGTAGCGTCGCCCTTTCCGCTTTCCCGGCCCAGAGGATTCGAGGACACACGGATGGGTGAGGCCCGCAACATCTGCGTCATCGGCGGGGGTGCCGCCGGCATCAGCGCGGGATCGATGGCCAAGCGCACGAACCCCGACGCGACCGTCATCGTCTGCACGGAGTACGAGGACGTGGCGTACTCCCCGTGCGGGATCCCCTACGTGCTCGGCCGGGAGATCCCCGACTTCGAGCGCCTCTTCCTGGCGGGGCCGGAGAACTACGAGGCGGCGGGCATCGACCTGCGCCGCGAGACCGTGGTCACCGACGTCGACGCCGGGGCGCGCACCATGACCGCGGGCGGTCAGGTGATCCCCTGGGACACGCTGATCGTCTGCACGGGATGGAACTACACCCTCCCCGACGTCCCCGGGAACGACCTCGCCGGGCTCACCTTCGTCAAGAACATCCGGCGGGGCATGGAGCTCAACGAGACGCTGAACGACGTGACGAAGGCCGTCGTCCTGGAGGCCGGCCCGCTCGGCGTGGAGATGCTCACCGCGCTCGCGCACCGGGGCATCGAGACCCACCTGGTGGACGAGAACGCCTGGCTCCTGGCCCAGATCGCCGATCCGGAGATCGCCGAGCCGGTGCAGGAGAGCATCGCGGCGCTCGGGTGCACGCTCCATTTCGGCACCGGCCTGAAGGGTTTCGAGGGGAGCGGCGGCAAGCTGCGCGCGGTGGTCACCAGCGAGGGCGAGATCGAGGCCGACATCTGCGTCGTGGCCACCCACAAGGAGCCCGAGACCACGCTCGGGCGCTCGATCGGCCTCAAGCTGGGCTCCACCGGCGGCTTCGTGGTCGATGAGCGCATGCGCACGTCGATGCAGGACGTCTACGCGGCGGGCGACTGCGTGGAGGTGCCCCAGAACCTGACCGGCGTCGCCGTCCAGGGCCTGACGGGCTCCCACGCGATGCAGCAGGGCCGGGTGGCGGGAGCCAACGCGGGGGGCGGCGACCGCCGGTACGACGCCGTCAACATCCCCTGGGGGATGGTCGGCGGGCAGGTGCAGATCGGCGGGGCCAGCTTCGGCGAGCACCTCGCCACCTCGCTCGGCATCCCGCACGTCGTCGGTGCGGCCAACGGCATCAGCCGGGCCCGCTACTACCCCGGCGTGCAGCAGGTGCGCGTCAAGCTCCTGGCCGAGCCGGGCACCGGCAGGCTCATCGGGGGCCAGTTCGTGGGCGGCGAGGGGATCAAGGAACGGGCCGACTTCCTGGCCTTCGCGCTGAAGCGCGGAGCCACCCTCGAGGACCTCGCCTGGATGGAGAACGTCTACTCGCCGCCGATCGGCGCCCTGTACGAGCCGCTCTCCGTGGCGGCCCAGAACGGGATGGCGCAGCTGTGAGCGATCACGAGCCACCCGAGGCCCTGCGCGAGTGGTTCGGACACGACAAGGTGGCCCTCCACGGCAGCGGTGGCCTTCCCGCCGCACCGCCGGCGCCTCCGGGGTCCACCGCGCGCAAGGCGGGGGAGACCGCCTTGGCAGACGCCCTCAGCCGGGTCGGCACGCCGGGCCCGCGGCCCGGCGACCACCCCGCCGCCCTGCCGCCGAAGCCCAGCCTGCCGCGGATGATGCGCTCGAGCGGCGAGCGAGCGCTGATGGAGGCCTCCATGCGCCGTCTGGGGGAGCCGGTGGGCTCCCCGCCTCCGCACCGCGGCGCGGGCTGGTTCTGGCGCTCGGTGTTCGCCCCGGTCTACTCAGCCATCCCGTGGGGGATCAAGAGGCGCATGGTCGCCGCGACCTCCGGCGTCAAGCGGTGGAGGACGTAGGGGCCTCGCGGGTTGGCTCCGGGGCGGCCGTGGCCGGCCGCCAGGCCCGGATCCTCGCCGTCGTGGAGGACGACGCGCCTCGTGACGACCGCCGGGCGCCACCCGTCGTGCGCGCCGACGTGGTGTCCACGGCCGTGCTCGAGCTGCTGGAGGGCCCGCGGGCCCTGCGCGTGCGCGGCGGGGGCCGCGGGGTGGTCCACCTGGACCTGGACGGCGCCGTGATCACGGTGGCCGCGCCCGGCGTTCCGCGCATGCCCAACGCCATCGTGGCCGACGCCCCCGCTCCGCCCTTCGCCCTGGCCTGGGACCCGGGGGACCCCCCGGCCTGGAGCCCGGTGGTGCCCCCGCTCGTCGGAGGCCGCGCCGAGGTGCGGGCCCTCGCGGCCTGGCTCGCCGTCCGCGTGAGGGCACACGCGATCGACCTGCCGACCGCCGGTGAGCGCCTGGTGGGCCGCGGCCCCGGCCTCACGCCCGAGGGCGACGACCTGCTGGGCGGCGCGGCGGTGGCCGTGCGGGCGCTCGGCCCGGCCGCCGGCCTCGCGCCGGAGGCGATCGAGAGCCTGGTGCGCGCGCTCTGCCCCGCCGACGCCCGCGAGCGCACCGGGGCCCTCTCGGCCACCCTGCTCGCGATGGCGGCCCGGGGCGCGGGCCCCGAGCCGGTGCACCGGCTGCTCGGCGGGCGAGATCCCGAGGCCGCCCTGGCCGACCTGCGACGGCTGGGGGCGTCGACCGGCCCGGCGATCGCGGAAGGGATCCGCCTGGCGGCCGGGTATCTGGTCCAGACGGCCGGCTGAGGCCACCCAGGATCGTGGTCGGCCGACCCCGCTCCCGCTACGGTGCCGGGCGCTCTCCGATGATCCGATCCCACCACATCGCGACGCGGCTCCGGCCGCTGGTCTTCCTCGGCGCCGCGCTCGCCGGCGCGCTCGCGCTCGCCGCGGCCTTCGCTCCGGCTCCGCCCGCCTCCCCTGCGATCCCGCCCACCTCCCCCACGTCCCAGCAGGCCCAGGCGACGGTCTTCACGTTCACCGGTCGAGGCTGGGGTCACGGCGTGGGGATGTCCCAGTACGGCGCGCGCGGCCGGGCGCTGGCCGGGTGGAGCGGGGCGGAGATCCTGCGCCACTACTACCGCGGCACCTCGCTGTCGGTGGTCCGCCAGCGCCCGGTCCGGGTGCTGCTGTCCACCGGCCGCCGCAGCGCCACCGTCTCGAGTCCCGGCGCCTGGCGGGCCGTCGGCGCCCGTCCCAATGGGCGCACGGTCACCCCCCTGCGCGCCGGGGTCGTCTACCGCATCACCACGCTGTCCACCGGGCGGCTCGCGCTGGTGCGCCAGGGCCGGCGGGTGGCGGTCTTCACGGGGCAGGTGCGCGTCCAGGCGCGGACGTCCGGCGGGTGGGTGGCGTGGGGCCCCACCAAGCCCGAGGCGGCGCGGCGCTACCACGGCGGCCTGAGGGCGGTCCCCACCGGCCGGGGCTTCGACCTGGTGAACGTGGTCGGCCTGGACGCCTACATCAGGGGCGTCGTGCCGCGCGAGATGCCCGCCGACTGGGGCGACGACGCGTTCGCGGCCCTCGTGACCCAGGCCGTGGCCGCGCGCAGCTACGCCCTCTCCACCATGTCTCCCACCGCGACCTACGATGTCTTCGACGACGACCGGAGCCAGGTCTACGGCGGCGTGTCCGCCGAGGACCCCCGCACCACGCGGGCGGTCACGGCCACCCGCGGAACGGTCGTGACATACGATGGCAAGGTCATCACGACCTACTTCTTCTCGACCTCGGGCGGGCGCACCGAGGACGTGCAGAACGTCTTCCGCGGCGGGACGCCGCGCCCCTACCTGGTGAGCGTGCCCGACCCCTTCGATGAGATCTCCCCGTACCACGTCTGGCCCGACCCGCCCAGCTTCAGCCCGGCCGGGCTCGGCCGGCGTTTGGGCCTGGACGGCCCGGTGACGCAGATCACGGTGCTCCGTCGCGGCAGCTCGCCCCGGGTGCTCGACGCGCGGATCACCACGGAGTCGGGGAGCCAGACGGTCCTCACGGGCACCACCATGCGCGCGAAGCTGGGCCTCCGGGACACCTGGTTCACGGTCACCGAGCGGCAGCTCCCCGCGGCCCAGGCCGCCCGCCTGGTGAGCGGGTGAGACTCCACCGGAGCGCGGCGCCGGCGCTCGCTGCGCTGGCCGCGCTCGGCGCCGCCGCCGGGCACGCCACCGCCGCCGACCCGATCCTGCCGTTGTCGGACGTCCGCCCCGGGATGGTCGCCGAGGCACGCACGGTGGTCCGCGGTACCGACATCGTGCGCTTCCCGGTGACCATCATCGACGTCCAGCGCTCGGTCGACGGCCCCGGCGGATCGCTGATCCTCGCGCGCGCCGACGGCCCCCTGATCGCCTCCACCGGCGGGTTCGCGGAGGGCATGAGCGGCAGCCCGGTCTATGTGACCGGCGCCGACGGCGTGGCCCGGGTGATCGGCGCGGGGGCCTTCGGCACGGGCGACGAGGCCAACGTGCTCTTCGGGATCACCCCGATCGAGCAGATGCTCGACTCCTCCGCGGGCCAGCGGGCCCTGTCCCGCGCGCCGGCGCCCACGGGGGCCGCCCGGCACATGGTGCGGGTGCGCGACCGCGCGGCCGCCGTGCGCCTGGAGCGCCGCCGGCCGGACCTGCTCGGGGCCTACCCGCTCGCGCGCTGGACGCTCACCGGAGCCTCGCCCCGGCTCGTCGGCCCCCTCTCGCGGGCCCTGCAGCGGTCGGGCATCCAGCTCACCTCCATCGGCCCGCGCACCGTCCGGCCGCCGGTGCCGCTGCAGCCCGGCGCGTCCGTGTCGGTGCTCCTTGCCGGGGGCGACATCGCCCTCGGGGCCATCGGCACCGTCACCTACGTGGACGGCACGAGGCTGCTCGCGTTCGGCCACCCCTTCCTCGGCGGCGGCCGCAGCGAGTTCCTCCTGGGCGACAGCTATGTCTACGAGGTCATCCCCGCCCCGATCACGAGCACCAGCTACGTCTACGCCGAGCCCGGGTCCCTCCAGGGGATGATCGTGTCCGACCGCCTCGACGGGGTGACCGGCATCCTCGGCCCGGTCGACGGGGTCGACGCGGTCGGGACGGCGCGGGACACCGCCCGCGGCACCGAGGCCACCGTGCGCTCCACGATCGCCCCCGACGACCGCACCCTGCCGATCATGGCCGGCCTGCTCCAGGACGAGCCGGCGGCCCGCGTGCGCGACGGCATCCGCCCCGGGACCGCGACCGTCCACGTGTCCGTCTCCAGCCCGGCCCTCGCCAAGCCGCTCACCTACCGCAACGTCTACGCCTCGGCGGGGGACGTCGTGGCGCTGGCCAGCGGCCAGGCGTCGCGGCTCGTGGCCATCCTCGGCCAGAACAGCATCCGCGAGATCCCGATCTCGGCCATCCGGGTGGACGAGCGCATCCAGCCCGGGGTGCGGGCGGCGCGCATCGTCGGCGCCAGCGTGCGCCCGCGCCGGGTCGCGGCGGGCGGCAGGGCCGTCCTCAGCCTGCGCGTCCAGCCGTGGCGGGACACGGCCCGAACGGTCCGCGTGCCCGTCCGCATCCCCGCCGACCTGGGCCCGGGGCGGGCCGTGCTGCGGGTGGTGCCCAAGTCGGCCGACGGCTTCGACCCGTTCCCGGCCGACCTGACCCAGAACCTCGGGGCCAGCACCCCGGTCCGGCGGGCGGAGGTCGCCCGCGTCAATCGCTTGGCCGCCCGCGCCACCGGCAGCCGCGTCGAGCGGCTCGTGGCCGGCGTGCGCCGGGCCCTCGACGACCGTCACGACGCCGTTCGGCTGCTGGGGCCCGACGACGACGCCGACAGCCCCGCGGACGGCCTCACGGTCCCGGTGCCCTACGTGGTCTACGGGGGCCGCGCCGCGGCCCGGGTGATCGTCCGCTAGCGACGAGCGGGAGGCCGGGCCTCAGCCCTGGGCGTCCACCAGCTCCTCGGGCGGCACGTCGCGCCACACGTGGGCCGGGAAGCCGGCGACGAGCTTCTTCGCGGGGACGTCCTTGGTCACCAGCGCCCCGGCGGCGACGAAGGCCTCCTCGCCGATCTCGATGCCCGGCAGGATCACCACGCCGCCGCCCACGCGCGCGCCGCGGCGGATGATGGCGCCCTTGATCTGGTCGTGGCGGGCTTCGGTGCGGCCCATGAGGTTGTCGTTGGTCGTCGTCACGCAGGGCGCGATGAAGACGTGGTCCTCGAGCTCCGAGTAGGCCGTGATGTACGAGTTCGACTGGATCTTGGTGAAGGCGCCGATCGGGACGTCGTTCTCCACGCACACGCCGCGGCCCACCACCACGCCCTCGCCGAGAACGCAGCGTTCGCGCACCGATGCCAGGTCGCCGATGATCGCGCCCGGGCCGATCACGGTCCCCGCGTAGACCAGCGCCCCGCTGCACACCGCGGCACCCGCCCCCAGCCGGAGAGGCGGCAGGGGCTCGCGCTTGCTGGTGGAGCGGGACGACAGCCGCGGCTGCTTGCCCAGCACCACGTTGTCCTGGATCACGCAGCCGTCGCCGATGACGGTCCCCTCGTGGATGACCACGTTCGCGCCGATCTCCACGTCCTCGCCGATCACGACGCCCTCGCCCAGCACCAGGTTCTCGCGGCTCATGCGCCCACCCCGGCGCCCAGCCGCACCGGGCGGCCCGACGACGCCAGCGACTCGGTCATCGCCTCCAGCACCTCTACGACGGCCGCGCCGGCCGCGCCGTCGGACGGCGTCGGCTCCCGGTCGCGCACCGCCCCCACGAAGCGCTCGCACACCAGCCGCAGCGGCTCGGTGACGGGCACCTTCGGGATGTGGATGTCGCCCGAGCGCACCTTGATGTACTCGCCGTAGGTCTCGGTGCGGGGGATCGGCCCCTTGTCGTAGATCGTGACCTTGCGCTCGGTCTCCATGTCGTCGAACACCACCATCTTCTCGGAGCCGATCACGGTCATCTTCCTCATCTTGTGGGGGTCGAGCCAGCTCAGATGCAGGTGCCCGATGATCCCCGAGGGGAAGCGGATGCGCCCGAAGACCACGTCCTCCACGCCCGGCTGCAGGTAGCTCTCCCCGCTCGCCGCGACCTCGGAGGGGCGCTCGCCCACCAGCCAGAGCATCACGGAGATGTCGTGGGGGCCGAGGCTCCAGAGGGCGTTCTCGTCGGCGCGCACGATGCCCAGGTTCTGCCGGTTGCCGTAGAGGTAGAAGATCCGGCCCAGGGTGCCGTCGTCGATCAGGTCCTTCACGGCCTGCACTCCGGGGTGGTACACGAGCAGGTGGTCCACCATCAGCACGCGCCGCTGTGCGTCGGCCAGGGAGGCGAGCTCGTTGGCGTCGCGCGCGGTCACCGCGAGCGGCTTCTCCACGAAGACGTCCCTGCCGGCCTCGAGGGCCCGGCGGGCGAGGGGCGCGTGGGTGGGCACCGGGGTGGCGATGACGACCGCGTCGAGGTCGGGGTCGGCGAGCAGCTCGTCGTAGTCGGCCGTGAACCGGCTGGTGGGATAGGCCTCGCGGTGGCGGGCGAGCACCTCGGCGTCGCGGTCGCAGACCCACGCGAGCCGGCATCCGGGGAGGCGGGCGAAGTTGCGGGCCAGGTTCGGCCCCCAGTAGTTCATGCCCACCACGCCCACCGAGACGGGTGCGCGCTCGTCGTTGGCCGCGGTCTCGCTCAGAGCGTCCAGACCTTGCCGTCGGTGTTCGGGACGACGTTCCGCAGGTCCACCACCAGGGACGCCTCCCTCGCGACCATCTCCCAGTCGATCCCGGCGTGCGCCGTCACCACGACCACCACGTCGTGCGCGGCCAGCGACGCCGGGTCCAGCGCCACGCTGCTCATCCCCTCCCGGGGCAGGCTCTCCACGTGCGGGTCGTGGTAGTCCACGTGCGCGCCGTCGGCGCGCAGCAGCTGGATGATGCGCAGCGACGGGCTCTCGCGCGTGTCGTTCACGTTCGCCTTGTAGGCCACCCCCAGCACCAACACGCGCGCGCCGTTGAGGGCCTTCCGGCGGCTGTTGAGCGCGCGCCCCACCTTCGTCACGCAGAAGCTCGGCATCTGCGAGTTGACCTTGCCGGCCAGCTCGATGAACTCCGTGTGCAGGTCGAACTCGCGCGCCTTCCAGGTGAGGTAGAAGGGGTCGATCGGGATGCAGTGGCCCCCGAGCCCGGGCCCCGGCCGGAACGGCATGAAGCCGAACGGCTTGGTCGCGGCCGCGTCGATGACCTCCCACACGTCGATGCCCATCCGGTCGCAGAGCATGGCGAGCTCGTTCACCAGGGCGATGTTGACGCTGCGGAAGATGTTCTCCAGGAGCTTGGTGAGCTCGGCGACCTCGGGGCTCGCCACCGGCACCAGGGTGTCGCAGGCCGTCGCGTAGAGGTCCATGGCGCGGCGGGTGCACTCGGGGGTGAGGCCCCCCACCACCTTCGGCGTGGTGCGCGTGGTCCAGTCCAGGCGGCCCGGATCGACCCGCTCGGGGGAGAACGCCAGGTGGAAGTCCCGGCCGGCGCGCAGGCCCGAGCGCTCCAGCACCGGCGCCAGCTCCTCGCGGGTCGTGCCCGGGTAGGTCGTGCTCTCCAGCACCACCAGGTGGCCCTTCCGCAGCCGCGACGACAGGCTCTCGGCGGCCCCGAGCACGGCCGAGAGATCCGGCTCGCGGTGCTCGGTCAGCGGGGTCGGCAGGCAGATCACGATCGCGTCCACCCCGCGCATGGCGTCCCACGAGGACGTGGCTCTCAGCGTCCCGGCATCGACCAGCGGCGCCAGGCGCTCCGAGGACACGTCCTCGATGTAGGACACCCCGGCGTTGACCTGGTCGATCTTCGACTGCACGGCGTCCAGGCCGAGAACGGGCACGCCCGCCTCGGCGAAGGTGGTGGCGAGCGGCAGGCCGACATAGCCGAGGCCGACCACGCCGACTCGGGGAGCGGCGGAGGTCAGGCGGGCACGAGTGGCGTCGTCGCCGGGTCGAGAGGGGTCGCGCTCGTCAAGCGCCGGTTATCGTAGCCACCGGGGACCGCAACCGAAAGGACACGACCTGAGACCGGAGTCCGTCCTCGCGGGGTTGCCCCGGCTGGTCCGCGTGGCCGACGAGACCCGCTGGCGGGGGCAGGCGGCCGTGGCCACCGCCCTCGTGGTTGCGCTGTTCTGGGTCTTCACCTGGCTTCTGGGTGAGCCGATCCGCGCGGGGGCCACCGCATTGGCCGCCGCCGCGGTGGCCCTTCCCACGCTGTTCGTCGCCTCGCGCGCCGGCGGCCGCCGCATCCGCGAGCGCCTGCGGGATGCCGGCCCGCCCCCCCGCGCCTCGGTCCACGAGACGCTGGCCAACTCGCGGGATCGGCGCCTCCGGTTGGCCGGCATCGTGCTGACCGGGATCATCGCCCTCCTCATCTTCGACCGCTTCACCGGCGGCGGAGGGATCATGGCCGGCCTGGTGGCCGGGCTCCTCGGCAGCCTGGGGGCCGTGGACTGGCGGGAGTCCCGCCAGTGGGCCGCCGCCGAGCGCGAGCGCGAGACTCGCATCTACGCGCTCATCCGACCCGACGCCCTCACCCCGCGGCTCGGGACGGCGCCCATCTTCGAGGCCCCCCGGCCCGGCAGCGACCACGATCGCACGATGGAGCCGAGCCCCTTCGACCTGGAGATCTAGCGGCTGCGTCGCCTCGAGAGGCCCTAGCTCGTGGCGATCACGATCGCCAGCACCACGACCAGCACCAGGATGAGCGCCAGCGCCAGGAGGAGCAGCCATCGGCCGCAGCCCTGCGCGCCGGCGGGTGGCGCCGGTTCCTGCACGACCACGGGAGGCCGGCCCGGTTGGCCGATCACGATTCCCGGGACCGCGGAGACGCTCGGATCCCACACCGCCGGGATCGTGTAGGAGCCGTCACCGTTGTCGCGCACCGGCGCTGCGATCGTCGTCCCGGTGCCGCCCGTGACCGAGATCGCGTCGGCGCGCCCGGGGCCGAGGTGGTTCCCGTAGCGATCGCGGGGCACCACCCGCACATCGGCGTCCCGGGTGCCGTCGGCCCGCGCCGCGCCGGGCGTGGTCGTCACGCTGGTCGCCGCGGGGTCGATGCCGACGTCGACGTGCATGCTCCAGGCAAGCTCGCGCACGCCGGCGCAGGCGTCGCCGTAGGTGGCCCGCGCCCGGAACCGGTAGTCGCCCTCCACCGCGAGCAGGTCCGGGAGCGGGGTGCCGAAGACCCCGCTCGCCTCGAAGACCCCGCCCGCGTGTGCCGCGTCCTCGCTCAGGGCCACGGTCTGGGTGGTGTGGCCCACCGGGGGCAGGCCCGAGGTCGCCTCCAGCTCGAGGAGCGTCGTCTGGCGGGCCGGGATCGTGTCGCCCGCGCGCGTGACGGGTGGCCGGAGGCCGGACTCGGTCAGGAGGTCGCCGACCCCCACGTCGGGACGCTCGACGGTGAGCTCGACCGCGGCGTTCTCCTCTGCGCCGCCGGCGCCCTGGAGCATCACCAGCGGGTTGATCGCGTCCCCGGTGTAGTAGACGCGGCGGTCGTCCATCCGCTGGAGCCGAGGGCCACCCGCGGCGACGACGTTCACGAAGTAGCGGACGTCGACCGGAGGCGGGGCGAGCTCGCCCCCGGCCCCCAGGCGCCCGACCGTCACCGTCCACTGCCCGTCGCGCTCCCCTGTGTGGGGGAGGGCGATCCGGAGGAACGCCCACGTCCTGCCGTACGCCCCCTCGACGCCCGGAGCCCCGGGCCCGACCGCGGCCCCGCTGGGTGCCGCGACGTATGCGACCAGGGGGGCGTCGGTGCGATCCCATCCCACGACGATCGTGATCGTGGTCTCGCCGCAGACGGTGAAGGCCACCGGCGGGGCGGCGTCCTGGTCGGCCGGCAGGACGCCGTCCGGGTCCATCAGCAGGCCCGCCTCGAAGATGTTTCCGAAGGCCTGGGCGAAGAACTTCTCGAGCGCCAGATTGGTGTCGGCCTGGGCGTAGCGCCCGCCGTGCGCCTGAGCCAGCGCGGTCAGGAGCGCCCCGTCGAGGCTCGCCGGCGTTCCGTACCCCACGACGTCGACGTCGATGCCTGACAGCGCTCCCTGGACGTCCCCCCCCATCGGGGGCGTGTTCTGAAGGCCGTCGGTCAGGAGCAGGATGGCGCGTGGGTTCACCCCCGGGGCGGGGAACTGCAGGCGGGCCGCCTCGAGCCCGCCCCCGATGCTGGTCATCGCGTCGGGGACGATGCCTCCGACGACGCCGCCCGAGTAGGGCGCCGGCCCGATCAGTCCGTCCCTGGCCGCCTGCGTGAGCTGGGCGATCGGCCACTCGGCCGGTGCGCTCGCGGCCGTGCTGAACGACACCAGGCCCACCCGGTTGCCCGCGCCGGCGCGCACCAGCTGCACGAACAGCGAGACCGCGTCGCGGGCCTCCTCGATCTTGCTGCGGCCCGAGCCGCCCGGCAGGGACATGCTCCCGGAGCGGTCGAGCACGACCATCACGTCGCGCGTCACCGGGGGCACGGACGCCGACGCGATGTCCGTCAGCATCGTGGCCGTGGGGAACCACCTCAGCGGGATCGGCGTCTGGTTCAGGCGCCCGCACGGGTTGCCGATCGAGAGTGTCCCCAGATCTTCTTCACCGCACCGTTGGGGTGATGGACGTTGAAGACCCGCTCGTTGGGGGCGGGGACGTCGTGCCGCATCTGGATCGGCGGTATCCCGAGCCCACCGGGGGGGACCGCGATCCGGAGCAGGCAGTAGTCGAACCCGTTGTCGTGCCTCCACGCGACCTTGCCCACGACCTTGTGGAACCGCGGTGCATAGCCCGGTGGGCGCGACCCGTCGCAGCTCGTCTGGTCGTCGAACGTCACCGAGCACGAGCGCAGCTCCTCGTCGGGGCGCGCGAGGCAGTGAGCCGCCGTGAGGATCAGGTCGGGGCCCACGAGCGTGGCGGAGCAGGTGCTGAGGTGGTTCGCGTGAACGTGCGTGATCATCCCGACGCTGCGTGCCACGGTGGCCCGGATGTCGCCGCCGGGCAGGCAGGCCACGTTCTGCCATCGGGGAGGCACGGCGCAGATCCAGAAGAGGTCGAACTTCGGCTCCTGGTAGGTGGGGTCTCCGAGGAAGGGGTCGCAGTTCGAGAGGGCGGTGGGGTCCTGCTCTCCCGCATGGCGCTCGCCCCGCGCGTACTCGTACAGCTGGGCGCCCCCCGCGGCGGCGCCGCTCGCCACGTACCGGATCGGCACCCGTCCGTCGGCGAAGGCCCGCACGTCGATCGGGCGGGTCCAGAGGTCGGCGCCGTCGGCGGAGGTGAAGACATCGGTGTCGTAGCCGAGGTCCACCTCCAGCCGGTTGCCCGCCGGAAGGCTCACCGCCCGGAAGTGGAGGATCAGCAGCTTCGTGCCGCCGGGGGCGGGGAGGTGGTCGAAGCCGACCCGCCAGACGCCGGGCGAGCTCGACGGCGCTCCGGAGTCGGGTCCCACGGTCAGCGCGGGGGCGAGGACCTGGACCGTTCCGGTGACGTGGGACACGCGGGCCTCCTCGGCCCGGCCAGTCTATTTGCCGCTCGCCCCCCCGGACACCACGAGATCGGCGATGCGCTCCGCCGCCGCGCCGTCGCCGTAGAACGGCGGCCGCTCCGCGGGCATCGACAGGTCGGCCAGGGCTGCCCGCAACCGCTCCCCGTCCATGCCCACGAGGGTGTTGAAGCCGCCCTCCACGGTCTCCACCCACTCGGTCGTGTCGCGCAGCGTCACGCAGGGGACGCCGTGGAAGTACGCCTCCTTCTGCACCCCCCCCGAGTCGGTCACCACGGCGCGCGCCGACACCAGCAGGGCCGTGAAGTCGAGGTAGCCCACGGGCGGCGAGAGGCGCAGCGTGGGATGGGCCGCCAGGCCCTCCCACATGCCCGCCGCCTCCAGCTTGTGGCGCGTGCGCGGGTGCACCGGGAACAGCGCCGGCTCACCGACCGCCTCGAGCAGGGCCACCAGCGCGGCGAGGGCCTCCTCGGTGTCGGTCGCGGCGGCCCGGTGGACCGTCACCAGCAGGTATCCGCCCGGCGACAGGCCGAGCGCCGCGGGACCCGGCCGGGCGGCGGTGGCCGGGGCGAACATGCGGCTGGCGTCCAGCATCACATCGCCCACCCGGTGGACGCCCGCGGTGATCCCCTCGCGGGCCAGGTTGTCCACCGCCGCCTCGGTGGGGCACAGGAGGAGCTGGGAGAGATGGTCGGCGACGACCCGGTTCTGCTCCTCCGGCATGGTGCGGTCGAACGAGCGCAGGCCGGCCTCCACGTGGCCCAGCGGCACGCCCAGCTTGGCCGCCGCCAGGGCTCCGGCGAGCGTCGTGGTGGTGTCGCCGTACACCAGCACCATGTCCGGGGCCTCGGCGACCATCAGCGGCTCCAGGCGCTGCAGCATGACCGCGGTCTGGGTCAGCGGGCTCCCGGGACCGACCTCCAGGGCGTGGTCCGGCCGCGGCACGCCCAGCTCGTCGAAGAACAGGTCGGCCAGCTCCGGGTCGTAGTGCTGACCGCTGTGCACCAGCACCTCGTCGGCCCGGCGGCGCAGCGCGCGCGAGAGCGGCGCGGCCTTCACGAACTGGGGCCGGTTGCCCACCACCGAGAGGATCCTCACCCCCGGGACACTAGATCCCGGAGAACCCGACGCCCGAGAGCTCCTGGGTGATGACCTCGAAGCGCCCCGTGGCCACCAGGAAGCCGATCGCGACGAACACAGCGGCTGCGCCGGCGTTGATGTAGGTCCAGCGGTCGCGCAACCAGCGGACGGTGCTCATGGTATGGGTCAGGAACAGGCCCGAGAGCAGGAACGGGATGCCGAGTCCCAGCGAGTAGGTGAACAGCAGGGTCGCGCCGAGCCCCGGCGAGCCGGTGGGCGCCGCGTAGGTGAGGATGCTGCCGAGGATGGG
>JAXIPH010000071.1:0-5509 GCA_045403035.1 Thermoleophilia bacterium
CGGCGACCGCGGCGAGGGGCACATCCGGCTCACCTACGCATGCCCGGACGACGTCCTCGAGGAGGGCCTCGACCGGATCCGCCAGGGGGTGGACAACCTCTAGGCTCCCCGGGCGAAATCGACCGAGGAGGCTGAGGTGGCTGAGGAACGCCTGCTGTGGGAGGACCTGACCGAGGGGGACGTCGCGATCTCGTCTGGTCGCACGATCACCGAGACCGACGTCGTGAACTTCTGCGGCCTCTCGGGGGACTTCAACTGGTTCCACGTCGACGCGGTGGCCGCGAAGGAGTCGGTGTTCGGCCAGCGCGTCGCCCACGGCATGCTGGTCGCCTCGATCGCCACCGGCCTCCAGGTCGGCTCCATGGAGCCCAAGATCGCGACCGCCGCCTTCATGGGGCTGCGCGACTGGCAGTTCCGCGGGGCGGTCTTCTTCGGCGACACGATCCGCGTCAAGCGGACGATCGGCGAGAAGACCGAGCACAAGAACCCGGCCCAGGGGTTCGTGATCTACGAGGTCGAGGTGGTCAACCAGGACGACAAGGTCGTCCAGAAGGGTCAGTGGAACATGCTGATCCGGCGGCGTCCGGCCTGACCCGGGGCTGACCGCACGTCAGGACGCCCGGCTCTGACAAGGAGTCGGGCGTCCGGCGGCGAACGGTGGGTCATGACTGATCCCACCGGAACCATCACCGTCGCCCAGGCCGCACAGGCGCTGGGCGTGTCCGAGCGCACGGTCTGGCGGTACCTGAAGTCCGGGCGCCTGCCGAGCGAGACGATCGGCGACCCGGGTGCCCAGCGCACCCTGATCCCCTCCGAGGCGGTCGACGCCCTGCACGGGTCCCGGGGCGGCGCCGACGCGGAGGCCCTGCGGCTCGAGCGCGACCGCCTCGCCTCCGAGCTGGCGTCGGCCCGTGCCGAGCGCGATGCCCTGAGGGGCCGCGTGAGCGTGCTCCAGCGGGCGCTCTCGCAGCCGCTGCGTCCCGGCATCGCCGAGCGGGCCCTCGGGCGGGCGCTCGGCGTCGTGGCCCGCGTCCGCGAGCCCCGGATCTCCTCGGTCCGCTCCTCCTACTGACTCAACCCGCGCGCCGAGGTGGCCGGCCGTCGTCGTCGGCCATCTCGGGGTGCCAGCGCTCGAAGTGCGCGTGGTGCTGCTCGGTGAGCGCCCCCGGGGGGTAGTACCGCGCGTAGAAGTCCGGGTCGACGTGCTGGGCCTGGGCCGTGAGGCGCTGGTACATCGGATCCAGGTAGGCGGGGAAGCGCCCGTAGGTGTCGTGGACGTAGGTGCAGTAGTCCTTGACGATCTGGATCGTGTCGGCGTCGGGGCGCACGATCTGGGAGACGACCCGGTCGGGCTCGAGGTAGGCCTTTGGCTTGTCCGGCTCGTACTGCGACCACTTGGTTTCAAGGAAGGCGTCGACCGCCGCGCCCATGTCGTCGTGGTAGGGCGGCACGAAGGCCTCGAAGACCCCGTCGCGGCCCACCGGCACGCTCGGGCCGCGCGCGGCCTCGGCGAAGCGGAAGCCGAGCCCCGGCACGTCCATGCCCCCGAGGGCGTAGCGGGCGATGTAGCCGGTGTAGGTCCAGCCCCCCAGCCCCATCGCCTGCAGGGCCAGATTGATGTTCTGGCAGATGAAGGCCTGCTCCACGACCTGCATCGACAGCACCCGCTGCTCGATCTCGACGATGCCCATCTGGCGGGCGGGGTCGAGCCGGCCGGCGTCGATCCAGCGCTCGAGCCCCGCGGGCACGAAGCCGTTGGTCTCGTCCACGAGGGTGAAACGGTACTCGGGCGAGAAGTAGATGAACAGCAGGTTGATGTACTCGAGGGTCATGTTCGAGACCGGCAGGAACAGCGTGGTGCCGGGCATGTTCGCGTTCCAGTGGTTGAACACGAAGAGGCCCGGCAGGCCGGTCGGCATCTGGGCGCGCTCGTCGCCGATCCTGACCTTGGCGCGCTGCACCAGCGCGAGGATCCACTCGACCTGGGCCTCGAGCGCCTTGCCCGAGAGCGTCGCGATCTCCCCCGGCTCGGGCACGAGGTTCCACATGTCGAGGAAGTAGGTGCCCTCGTCGTTGGTGAAGAAGAGCTCGGTACCGTGGTTGGAGCATGAGCTCGGCCAGGTGCGCGCGGTCCACTGCACCAGGGCGTCGGCGCCCATGGAGGGGTCGATGTCGCCCAGGTTCAGGCCGGTGAGGCCGGTGCCCGCGACCAGGAGCAGCGCCTCCTCGAGCTCGGTGAGCGGCACCGGCTCGTAGGGGCTCGCGTACTCGAGCGTGCCGGGCATCTCCATCCCGAGCGCCATCCGGCGGCTCTTGCGGTCGAAGACCGACTGGAAGTACGGGTAGGTGAGGGCGTCGGTCAGGCCCGCCGGGGCCGCCTGGAGCGCCGGGCGCGGGTCCGGGCGGCGCGAGCTCACAGCCCCAGCTCCTTGGCGATGATCAGCTGCTGGATCTCGCTGGTGCCCTCGGTGATCGAGGCCAGCTTGGCGTCACGGTAGTAGCGCTCCACCGGGTACTCCACGATGTAGCCGTAGCCGCCGTGGATCTGGACGGCCTCGCGGCAGACGTAGTCGGCGACCTCGGCCGAGAAGAACTTGGCCATCGAGGCCTCCTTCACACAGGGCTTGCCCGTGGAGTAGAGCCAGGCAGCCTTGTAGGCGAGGCTCTTGGCCGCCTCGATCCGGGTGGCCATGTCGGCGAGCTTGAAGCGGATCGCCTGGAACTTGGAGAGGCTGCGCCCGAATGCCTCGCGCTCGGTGGCGTACTGGCGCGCCGCGTTGAAGGCGGCCTCGGCGATGGCGGCCGACTTCACCCCGTGCGAGACGCGGCCGGTGATGAGGGCCTCCATCAGGGCTCCGAAGGCGCCCTCCTTGCCGCCCAGCAGGGCCTCCTCGGACACCTCGCAGTCCTCGAAGACCAGCTCGGCGGTGTCCGAGGAGCGGTGCCCCATCTTCTCCAGCTTGCGGGTGACCTCGAAGCCGGGGGTGCCGCGGTCGACGATGAAGACGCTGATGCCCTCGCCGCGCCTGGTTCGGTCGGTGTAGGCGGCGACCAGGCAGTAGTCGCAGATCGTCCCGTTGGTGATGAAGTTCTTGCGGCCGTTGATGGCGTAGCCGCCGTTCTTGCGCTCGGCGCGGCTGGCGAGGCCCGCGGCGTCCGAGCCGGTGTTGGGCTCGGTGATCGCGTAGGCCCCGATGATCTCGCCGGCGATCGAGCGCGGCAGGTACTTCTCACGCTGCTCGTCGGTGCCGAACTTGTAGATCGGGAAGGCCGCGAGGTCGGCGTGCGCGTTGACCGAGGCCGTGATGCCCGCGCAGACCTTGGCCATCTCCTCGACGAAGATGCACTCGGTGATCTTGTCGGCGCCGATCCCCCCGTACTCCTCCGGGAAGACGATCCCCAGGAGGCCCAGCTCGCCCAGCATCGGCATCACCTCGACCGGGAACGTCTCGTTGCGCTCGGCCTCCTCGACCAGTGGGGCGATCTCCCCCTGGGCGAACTCGCGAACCATCTGGCGCAGGTCCTCCTGCTCCTCCGTGAAGGCGTAGCTCAGCATCCAGAAACCTCGCGCGGGTCGGGGGTGTGGCCCGCTCGGGAGCGGGGACAGGGCGCTCGGCCAGTCTAACGTCGAGGGGCCGGATAGACTCGCCCACCGTGAGCGATCCCTTCTCGCTGGACGGGCGCACGATCATCGTCACCGGAGCCTCGCGCGGGATCGGCGCCGAGGTCGCCCGGGGGATCGTCGCCCGCGGCGGCGGGGTGGTGCTGGTGGCCCGCTCGGGGGAGGCCCTGAAGGAGCTCGCGGCCGAGCTCGCGGGCCCGAGCGCGGTGGTGGCGGGGGACGTCGCCGACACCGAGACCGTGAGCGCGGCGGTGAGCGCCGGTGAGGGGCTCGGCGGCCTGTGGGGCGTGGTCAACAACGCCGGGATCAACCCCTTCTACCACCCGGTCATCGAGACCCCGCTGTCGGAATGGGACGAGGTGCTGCGGGTCAACCTGCTCGGCGCCACCGCCTTCGCCCGCGCGGTCGGTCGTCACCTGGCCGAGGCGGGCGGGGGCGGGCGGATCATCAACCTCAGCTCGATCGCCGGGCTCACCGGCCTTCCGAACATCGGCCCCTACAACGCCTCCAAGGCGGCGCTCGACGCCCTCACGCGCACGCTGGCGGTGGAGCTCGGCCCGGCCGGGGTGCTCTGCAACTCGATCGCGCCGGGGACGATCGCCACCGAGATGGTCGAGGGCCTCATGACCGCCAACCCGGCCCTCAAGGAGCGCCTGGTGGCCAAGTCGCCGCTCGGGAGGATCGGCACGGTGGCCGAGGCGGCCTGGCCGATCGTCTTCCTCCTGACCGACGCCGCCAGCTTCATCACCGGCCAGACGCTGGTGGTGGACGGCGGGCGGCTCGCCGCCGGCTAGGCCGGACGTGCGGGTCGTCATCTGCGGCGCCGGCACGGCCGGCTGCGTCGCCGCCGCGCGACTGTCGGAGGACTCGGGTACCGAGGTGACCCTGCTCGAGGTGGGGCCGCACTACCGCCCCGGCGCCTGGCCGGCCGAGCTCGCCCACTCGCACCGCATCATCAAGGAGACCCACGATTGGGGCTACCTGGCGCGCGCGGGCGCCTCGCCGCGCCTGGTGCACGTGCCGCGCGGTCGGGTGGTGGGGGGATCGTCGGTCACCAACGGCGCGATCGCCCTGCGCGGACACCCCGAGCACTACGACGAGTGGGACGACTGGGTCGACGGCTTCGGCTGGGAGACCTGGTCGCCCTGGTTCCGCGCGATCGAGTCCGACCGCGACTTCGGCGGCGCCGAGTGGCACGGGGCCGAGGGGCCGATCCCGATATCTCGCTACGCGCGCCCCTGGCTGGAGCTGCAGGAGCGCTTCTGCGAGGCGGCCCTGTCGGTCGGCCACGCCTGGATCGACGACCACAACGCCCCGGGGGCGATCGGCATCGGCCCGATCCCGCTCAACATGGTCGACGGCCTGCGCCAGACGCCCGCCGACCGCTACCTCGACCCGGCCCTCGCACGCGGCAACCTCACCCTGCGCACCGGGATGGTCGTGGACCGGGTGCGGATCGCCGCCGGGCGCGCCGTCGCGGTGGTGGTACGGGGCCCGGCCGGAGAGGAGATCCTGCCGGCCGACGCGGTGATCATGGCGCTCGGCACCTACGCGACCCCCGCCGCCCTCCTTCGCTCGGGGATCGGCCCGGCCGAAGAGCTCAGCCGGCACGGCATCGGGGTCGCGGCCGAGATCCCGGGGGTGGGGCGGGGGATGCAGGACCACCCCAAGGTCTCCTATCGCTTCGAACTGGGCCTGGAGGCACCCCCCTGGCCGAACCCCTGGTACCAGTGCCTGCTGACCGGGGCACACGAGGTGAGCGGCGAGCGGCGCGTCTACCAGGTGATGCCCTACTCGGGGCAGGTCGAGGGCGGCCAGCGCTTCACCGACCTCAACGTCCAGGTCGCCGACGCGCGGTCGCGGCGCGGCGCCGTGCGCCTGCAGAGC
>JAXIPH010000312.1:0-5273 GCA_045403035.1 Thermoleophilia bacterium
GAGGAGATGGCCGAGCGCATCGACGTGCTCACCAGCACCCGCGCGGGGGCGGTCGATGCCCAGGCGGCCGAGCTGCGGCGCATCGAGCGCGACCTGCACGACGGCGCGCAGGCCCGGCTGGTGGCCCTGGCGATGGACCTCGGAATCGCGCGCGAGAAGCTCGCCAGCGAGCCGGGGGCCGCGGAGACGCTGGTGAGCGCGGCCCACGAGGAGGCCAAGCGCGCCCTCGTGGCGCTGCGGGACCTGGCCCGGGGCATCCACCCCGCCGTCCTCACCGACCGCGGGCTCTCCGCGGCCCTCGCGACCCTGGCGGGGCGAAGCCCCGTGCCGGTCGAGCTCGATGTGCGGGTGGAGGAGCGGCTGCCCGCCGCCATCGAGGCCGCCTCGTACTTCGTGGTGGCCGAGGCCCTCACGAACGTCGCCAAGCACTCCGACGCCGATGTGGCCCACGTGCGCGTGGACCGCCAGGCGAACCGCCTCACGATCGACATCGCCGACGACGGGAGGGGCGGGGCCGATCCGAAGGGGGGCGGCCTCGACGGGCTTCGGAGCCGGGTGGAGGCCCTCGACGGGCGGATGGCGGTGCACAGCCCGCCGGGATCCGGCACCCTCGTGCGGGTGGAGCTGCCGTGCGCGTGATGATCGCCGAGGACCTGGCGCTGCTGCGCGACGGTCTCGTGCGCTTGCTGCGCGACAACGGGTTCGACGTCGTGGCCGCGGTCGAGGACGGCGACGCGCTGGTCGCCGCCGCCTCGGCCGATCCCCCCGACGTGGTCGTGCTCGACGTGCGCCTGCCGCCCACCTTCCAGGACGAGGGGCTCCGCGCCGCCCTGGAGGTCCGCCGCCGGGTGCCCGGGCTGCCGGTCCTGATCGTGTCGCAGTACGTCGAGCAGACCTACGCCGTCGAGCTGCTCGCCGACGGCGGCGGGGGCATCGGCTACCTGCTGAAGGATCGCATCGCGGACCCGAGCGACTTCGTGGAGGCGGTCCGTCGCGTGGCGGGAGGCGGCACGGCCATGGATCCGGAGGTGGTGGCGCAGCTCTTCGCGCGGCGCGGGCGCGCCGGGGCCCTGGCCGAGCTCACCCCGCGCGAGCGCGAGGTCCTGGTGCTGATGGCCGAGGGCCGCTCCAACCAGTCGATCGCCGGCGCCCTGGTGGTGACCGAGGGGGCGGTCGAGAAGCACGTCTCCGGCATCTTCGGAAAGCTCCGCCTGGCGCCCTCGGACGCCGATCACCGCAGGGTGCTCGCGGTGCTCGCGTACCTTCGCAGCGAAAGCTGATCTACTTCAGGGGTGGATCGCGCCGCCCTCACAAGCGTGCTCGCCGACTGGGGCGAGCCCTCCTACCGCGCACGTCAGGCCGTGCAGGCCCAGCGGGCCGGCGCGGGCGGATGGGACGAGGTCACGGTGCTGCCGGTGGCCCTACGGAACCGGCTGGCCGGCGCGCTGCCCTTCTGGACGCTCATCCCCGAGGCCCGCGTGGTGTCGCGCGACGGGACCGTCAAGTGGGGGCTGCGCGCCGCAGACGGCGCCGCGGTGGAGGCGGTCCTCATCGCCCACGCGGCCGGACGGCGGACGATCTGCCTCTCCAGCCAGGCCGGGTGCGCCCTCGGGTGCCGGTTCTGCGCCACGGGCGCCATGGGCGCGGGACGCGACCTGACCCCCGCCGAGATCCTCGATCAGGCCGTGCTGGCCGCCGCCGAGGCCGCGTCTCAGGGGGCGCGCCTCACCAACGCGGTCTTCATGGGGATGGGGGAGCCGCTCCAGACGCTCGACGCCGTGCTCGAGGCCTGCGCGGCGATCAACGCCCCCGAGGGGCTCGGCCTCTCCGCCCGGAAGATCGCGATCTCCACCGTGGGATGGGTGCCGGGCATCGCCCGGCTGGCCGCGCACCCCCTGCCCGTGCGGCTGGCGGTGTCGCTGCACGCGGCCGACGACCAGACCCGCGGCGCGCTCATGCCCATCAACGCCCGCTACCCCATCGCCAGCCTGATCGCCGCGTGCACGCGCTACTGCGACCGGACCGGGCGCCGGGTGTTCATCGAGTACCTGCTCCTCGACGGCGTCAACGACTCCACCGCCGACGCCCGCCGCCTCGCGGGCCTGCTCCGCGACGGGCGCTTCCACGTGAACATCATCGAGTACAACCCCACCGAGGGGCCCTACCGCGCGAGCCCCCGGGACCGGCGGGAGGTCTTCTTGGCGGCCCTTGCCGAGGCGGGCCTGGAGGCGTCCGTGCGCCGCTCCCGCGGCGCCGACGTGGCCGCCGCGTGCGGCCAGCTGGCGGGCATCGCCTGACGCCCTCGCCGCTCGCCGGCGGCCGAGGCTATCCGTGCGGGCGGGGTGCGTGGCCCCCCGCGGGGCGCTAACGTCACCGCTCATGAGCCCCACGACGGAGAGGGAGAAGCCCCGCCGCCCCGCCCGGCCGCCGGAGACGGGCTGGGAGCTCGGCGCCGGAGGGCTCACGAAGGCGTCGTGGGCGACGCTGGCCGTGCTGCTCGTGGCGCTGGCCGTCCTCCTGCTGGCCGCCGGGTACATCGGCTACGGCGGCATCATCCTGATCCTGGCCGCCGCGGCCGCGGTCAACCTCTTCTGAAGAGCGCTCCCGCGGACCCCGAGGCGCTGGCCGAGGCCCTGCGCCGGGCGCTGCCCGGGGCGGAGCCGCTCGAGATCGACCCGGAGGACCTCGCCGCCGCCGTCGCGGCCGCGGGCGCCGACCCCGCCGACGACGCGCTGGTGGCCGCGGCGATCGTCGCATGGGAGTCCCTGCTGCCCTGATCCTGGGCCCTCGGTCCGTAGCCGCATCGGTGACAAGCGGCAAGGATCCACGGGCGCCTGGGGCGCCGCCGCGGGAGGCCCCCCAGGAGACGTTCCGACGGGGGCGTTCGAGAGGTGGACGGGGAGGGCAACCCGTCCGTAGTCTCCCGCCATTCCTACGAGGAGGGCGCGATGCGCAGGCTGCTGATGGTTCTGCTGATCCTCGTCCTGGCGCTCGGCGCCGCGGCGTGCGGAGGAGACGACGACGACGGGGACGCGGCCGGCACCGCCTCGACCCCCGCCGCGGCGGACCTCGGGCTCAAGACGCCGGGCGAGCTGTCGGTCGCCAGCGACATCCCCTACGCGCCCTTCGAGTTCACGGAGCCCGGCTCGAGCACGGCCATCGGCTTCGACGTGGACCTGGTGAACGCCATCGCGCCCAGCCTGGGCATCACGAAGGTGACGTTCGTGAAGACGCGGTTCGACTCGATCATCCTGCAGATCCGTCAGGGCCGCTTCGACATGTCGGCGTCCTCGTTCTCCATCACGCCGGAGCGCGCCACGCAGGTCGACTTCAGCGACCCCTACTTCACGGCCAACCAGTCCCTGATGGTCCAGGCCGACTCCGACATCACGAGCCTCGACCAGCTGCAGGGCAAGACCATCGGCGCGCAGCGGGGCACGACCGGGGCCGATCTGGCCGCGACCGTGCCCGGGGCGACGATCAAGCGCTACGACATCATCGACGACGCCTTCAACGCCCTCGCCCAGGGGCGGGTGGACGGCGTCGTGAACGACTTCGCCATCTCGGCCTACGCCGCGGCTCAGAAGCCGCAGCTCAAGGTCGTGGCCCAGATCCCCACCCAGGAGGGGTACGGGCTGGTCTTCCCGAAGGACAACCCGGCCCTGCGCGACGCCTTCAACACGGGCCTGGCGAAGATCAAGGCCGACGGCACCTACGACGAGATCTACACGAAGTGGTTCGGGGAGGCGCCGCCGGCGGAGTAGCCGTTCCGGGGAGAGGGCCGCGCCGTGGATGAGATCGTCCGCCAGTACTTCGATTGGGACCAGGCGCGGCCCTATCTGGGCGGTCTCGGACGGGGATTCTGGGTCACCCTGCAGATCGCCTTCCTGGCGGAGGTCATCTGCCTCTCGCTGGGGCTGGTGCTGGCGGTGCTGCGCCGCGCCGGCGCGGGGGCGCAGACACCGGGCGCCCGGATCGGCGGGCGCGTGGTGCGGGGGGTGGCGATCGCCTACATCAACTTCTTCCGGGCCGTGCCGGCCCTGCTGGTGCTGCTGCTCATGGCCGGCAGCTTCCCGTTCCTGCCGATCCCGGTGATCGAGGACCTGACCCCCTTCCAGATCGGCTTCATCGGGCTGGGGATGGTGTACGCGGCGTACGTGGCCGAGGTGTACCGGGCCGGCATCGACTCGGTGGACCGGGGCCAGACCGAGGCGGCGCGCACACTCGGGATGAGCCAGGGCCAGACGATGCGCCTCGTGATCCTGCCCCAGGCCGTCCGCCGCGTGCTGCCGCCCCTGATGAACG
Source organism: Thermoleophilia bacterium (assembly GCA_045403035.1). Classification (GTDB taxonomy): domain Bacteria; phylum Actinomycetota; class Thermoleophilia; order Miltoncostaeales; family Miltoncostaeaceae; genus CAVXDY01. The sequence continues at coordinate 4,306 of JAXIPH010000312.1, forward strand.
ACTTCATCGCGCTCACCAAGGACGTCGCGCTGGTCAGCGTCCTCGCGGTGGGGGACGTGGTCTCGGTGGCCCGGGACGCCCAGGCGGTCACCTTCAACTCCAGCACGCTCGTGGTGGCGGCGATCTACTACCTCATCTTCACGCTCCCGTTGATCTGGCTGCTCGACCGGATCATCGCGCGCGAGCACCGCCGCACCAGCCGCGGCGAGATCATCGCCCCGTGAGCGCCATCCGGGCCGAGGGCCTCGTGAAGCGCTACGGCGACCACACCGTCCTGTGCGGCGTGGACCTGGACGTGGCGCCCGGGGAGGTCGTGTGCGTGATCGGGCCGTCCGGCTCGGGGAAGTCGACGCTGCTCCGCTGTCTCAACCTGCTCGAGATCCCCACGGCCGGGAGGGTCTACCTCGGCGACGACGAGCTCACCGCGCCCGGGGCACGGGTGGACGCCCTGCGCCGGCGCGTGGGGATGGTCTTCCAGTCGTTCAACCTCTTCCCGCACAAGACGGCGCTCGAGAACGTGGCGATGGCCCCGATGAAGGTGCTCGGGATGAGCTCGTCCGCCGCCCGGGCGCGCGGGCTCGACCTGCTGGCCCGGGTGGGGCTCTCGGACAAGGCCGCCGAGCACCCCGCCCGCCTGTCGGGCGGTCAGCAGCAGCGCGTCGCGATCGCCCGCGCGCTGGCCATGGAGCCCGAGGCGATGCTCTTCGATGAGGTCACCAGCGCCCTCGACCCGGAGCTGGTCAAGGACGTGCTCGACGTCATGCGCGAGCTGGCCGCGGCCGGCATGACGATGGTGGTGGTCACCCACGAGATGGGCTTCGCCCGCGAGGTGGGCGACCGGGTGCTGTTCATGGACGACGGCGTGGTGGTGGAGCAGGGCGACCCCCACCAGATGCTCACCGCCCCCCGGGAGGAGCGGACCAGGCGATTCCTCTCTCGCGTCCTCTAGGGCGCCGACGCGAGCGGGC
>JAXIPH010000025.1:0-7661 GCA_045403035.1 Thermoleophilia bacterium
GCTCGGCGCTCACGACATCCCCTGTCCGCGGGTCGGGGGCGGTGTCCGCGAACGAGTAGACGCCGATCTCCACGCCGCGATCATATTGGGAGGCGGGTCCGCGCCACCCGCCCGCTACGCTGCCCTGGATGGCCCGGCTGCAGCCCGTTGCCGCCACCTTCCCCCCGGGACAGGAGGCGGCGATCCGCGACTTCTACGGCGTGACCCTCGGGCTCCCGCCCACCCCGGTACCGGCCGAGGTGGCCCACCTGGGCTGGATCTGGTTCGCCACCGACGACGCGGCGGTGGAGCTGCACTTCATCCCGAGCGACCTCGCGCCCGATCCGGCCCGCCAGCACCACTTCTGCCTGGAGGTGGACGACCTGGCGCCGGTGCGGAGCCGCCTGGAGCGGGCGGGCGCCCAGGTGAGCGAGGCCGCCAACCGCATCCTCGACCGCGAGCGCCTGTTCGTGCGCGATCCGGTCGGCAACCTGGTGGAGCTGATCCAGTACCTGCCGGCCCGGTGACCGCCCGGTCGCCGCCCGTCAGTTCAGGTAGCCCTCGACCGTCCCCTCGTCGCGCGTGCTGGCCTCGTCCGGGTCGCGGCCGAACTCCCGCAGGGCACGGCGCTGGCGCAGCAGGTCCCAGCAGCGGTCGAGCCCCACCTGGACCTCTTTGAGGCGGGCGTGGTCGTCGTCGGCGAGCTCGCCCCCGTCGCCCTTCTCGAGCAGCCGGTGCTCCTCGGCCACCAGCTCCTCGATGCGTCCCATGACGCCCTCGTCGTCCATCGCTCCTCCTCCTCGCTCGCGCGCCCGGCGGCGCGGTCCGGTCGACGTTAGCCCCCACGGGCACGGCGCGCGCCGCGCCGATCGCGTAGAACCCACGCGTGAGCACCGCCGCATCGTCCGCCGTCGCGCCGGGAGAGGTGCGCTATGCGTCGGCGGCGGGCCGCTGGGTGCTCCTGGCGACGGTGCTGGGGTCGGGGTTGGCCTTCCTCGACGCCACGGTTGTGAACGTGGCCCTCCCCACGATCGGGGAGGATCTGGACGCCGGGCTCGGCGGTCTCCAGTGGACCGTCAACGCCTATGCGCTGACCCTCGCCGGCCTGCTGCTGCTGGGCGGATCGCTGGGCGACCGCTTCGGGCGGCGGCGGATCTTCGTCTGGGGCGTGGTCTGGTTCGCAATCGCCTCGGGGCTGTGCGCCCTCGCCCCCACCATCGAGGCCCTGATCGCCGCCCGGGCGCTCCAGGGGGTGGGCGCGGCCCTCCTCACGCCGGGGAGCCTCGCCCTGATCGAGGCGAGCTTCAAGCAGGAGGACCGCGGGGCGGCGATCGGGGCCTGGTCCGGGCTCGGCGGCGTGGCCGCGGCGATCGGGCCGTTCCTGGGCGGCTGGCTGGTGCAGTCGGTCTCGTGGCGGTTGATCTTCCTGATCAACCTGCCGCTGGCCGCGGTGGTCGTGTGGGCGGCCGCCCGTCACGTGCCCGAGTCGCGCAACCCGCGGGCGGCGCAGAAGCTCGACGTGGCCGGGGCGACGCTCGCGGCCCTCGGGCTGGCCGGCGTCACCTACGCGCTGACCGAGGGCCCGTCCGGCGGCTGGACCGAGCCCGCCACGGTGATCCTCGGCGTGGCCGGCCTGATCCTCCTCGCCGCCTTCGTCGCGGTGGAGATGCGCAGCCCCCACCCCATGGTCCCGCTCGACATCTTCTCGTCGCGCCTGTTCACGGCGGCCAACATCGTGACCCTGGTGGTGTACGCCGCGCTCGGCGGGGCGCTCTTCCTGCTCCCGATCCAGCTCCAGGTGGTGGTGGGCTACAGCCCGCTGGAGGCGGGGGCCGCGCTGTTCCCGCTCACGCTCGTGCTGCTGCTGCTGTCGGCGCGCGCGGGTCGCCTGGCGCAGCGGATCGGCCCGCGGATCCCCATGACGGTGGGTCCGCTCGTGGCCGCGGTGGGCCTGGCCCTCATGGTGCGGGTGGGCCCGGACGCGAGCTACGTGACCGACATCCTGCCCGCGCTCCTGGTCTTCTCCCTGGGCCTGTCGCTGGTGGTGGCCCCCCTCACCGCCACCGTGCTCGGCGCCGCCAGCGAGGAGAACGCCGGGGTGGCCTCCGCCATCAACACCGACGTGGCCCGGATCGCCAGCCTGCTGGCCGTGGCCGTGATCCCCGTGGCGGCCGGGATCAGCGGCACCGACGCCCTGGCCCCCTCGGCGTTCGACGATGGCTTCGACACGGGCGTCATGATCAGCGCCGTGCTCTGCGCCGCCGGAGGGCTGCTGGCCTTCGCCACCATCCGCCGGGAGGACGCCGGGGTCTCCGACGTCGAGCCGCTCACCTACTGCGCCCTCACGGGCCCCCCGGCCGATCTCCGGGAGGCCGCGGGGGCGGGGAGCGCCCCATGAGCGAGCAGAAGCCCGTGATCCTGAGCATCGACGACGACCCCGGCGTGTCCCGGGCGGTGCAGCGGGACCTGCGCCGGCAGTACGGCGAGGTCTTCCGGGTGCTGCGGGCGGAGTCGGGAAGCCAGGGGCTCGAGCTGCTCGGCCAGGTGCGGCTGCGCGAGGAGCCGGTGGCGCTGCTCGTGGCCGATCAACGCATGCCCCGGATGACCGGCGTCGAGTTCCTGGAACGGGCGATCGGGGTGGCCCCGGAGGCGAAGCGGGTGCTCCTGACCGCCTACGCCGACACCCAGGCCGCGATCGACGCGATCAACCGGGTGTCGCTCGACCACTACCTCATGAAGCCCTGGGATCCGCCCGAGGAGCAGCTCTACCCCGTCCTGGACGACCTCCTCGCAGACTGGGAGGCCGACTCGCGGGGGGGCGACGGCATCCGGGTGGTGGGCCATCGCTGGTCCCGGGAGTCGCACGAGCTGAAGGACTTCCTGGCGCGCAACAACGTCCCGTACCGCTGGCTCGACCTGGAGCGCGAGCCGGTGGCCGCCGAGCTGATCTCCGCCGCCGGGGCGGACCCGACCCGCCTGCCGGTGCTGGTGTTCCCCGACGGCGAGGTGCTCGTGGCGCCCGGCATCCGCGCGGTGGCCGAGCGCGTGGGGATGACGACGCGAGCCGAGGCGCCGTTCTACGACCTCGTCGTGGTGGGCGGCGGACCGGCCGGGCTCGCCGCCGCGGTCTACGGCGCGTCAGAGGGCCTTCGTACGGTGATGGTCGAGCGCGACGCGCCGGGCGGGCAGGCCGGCCAGAGCTCGCGCATCGAGAACTACCTCGGCTTCCCCGTGGGGCTCTCCGGGGCCGACCTCGCCCGGCGCGCCACCGCCCAGGCGCAGCGCTTCGGGGCCCAGATGCTGTCCGTGAGCGAGGTCGTGGGCCTCGAGGCCCGGGGGCCGGCGCTGGCGGTGCTGCTGGCGGGCGGCGACGAGATCCAGGCCCACGCCGTGGTGGTGGCAACCGGGGTGGAGTACCGGCGCCTGGAGGTGCCCGGCGCCGAGCAGCTCGCCGGGCGCGGCGTCTACTACGGCGGGTCGCGCAGCGAGGCGCTGGCGGTGAGCGGGGAGCGGGTCTTCGTGGTGGGCGGCGCCAACTCGGCCGGCCAGGCGGCCATCTACTTCTCCGGCTTCGCCGAGCACGTGACGATCCTCTGCCGGGGGACCGACCTCGGCGCCAGCATGTCCCAGTACCTCACGGAGCGCATCGCCGGGGTGCCGAAAATCTCCGTGCGGCTCCGCACCGACGTGATCGCGTTCCACGGGGACGAGTCCCTGGCCGAGATCACCCTTGCCGACCGCGCGGCCGGGACCGAGGAGCGCCTGCCCGCGGGCGCGGTCTTCGTCTTCATCGGGGCGCGCCCGAACACCGCCTGGCTGCAGGGTGTCGTGGCCCGCGACGAGCGAGGCTTCATCCTCACGGGGCCCGACCTCGGGAGCCCGGGGGTGCGCCCGCGCTGGCCCGAGAAGCGCCCTCCCCTGCTGCTCGAGTCGAGCCTTCCGGGCGTCTTCGTGGCGGGGGACGTGCGTCACCAGTCGATCAAGCGGGTGGCGGCCGCCGTGGGCGACGGCTCGATGGCGGTGCAGCTCGTGCACCAGTACATCGGGACGTCCGAGTGATCGACGTCCTGCGCCAGGTCGACCTCTTCTCCGAGCTGTCGGACGCATGCCTGGAACGGCTGGCGGCGGCGGCCCGCGAGGAGCGTCACGGCGCCGGCGAGTGGCTGGTCACCGAGGGAGCGGCGGCCGAGCGCTTCGGCATCCTCACCGAGGGCATGATCGAGTGGGTGCGGATGGTCGACGGGGAGGAGGTGGTGCTCGGGTCCCGGACGCCGATCACCTACTTCGGGGCGATGAACCTGCTCACCGAGGAGCCCGCGATGGCCGGCGGGCGGACCGTGATCGACAGCGTGCTCGTGATGATCCCGGGCGACGAGTTCCGCCGCCTCCTGCGCGACGAGCCGACCGTGATGCGCGGTGCGGTGCGGGTGATCGCCCCGATGTTCCAGGGGGTGCAGGCCGCCCTGAGGGAGCGGGAGAAGCTGATCGCGCTGGGAACCCTCTCCGCGGGTCTGGCTCACGAGCTCAACAACCCCGCGGCGGCGGCCCGGCGCAGCGCCGGGGAGCTGGAGAGGGTCTTCCAGGTCCTCCACGACGCGATCCACGGCTTCGTGTCGAGCGGGGTCGAGCGCGCTCAGGCCGAGGCGCTGGTGGTCCTGCAGCGGGAGGCCCTCGACCGGGCCGTGAGCGCGGCGGCGCCGACCGACGACGTGCTCGCCTCCGCCGACCGCGAGGAGGCGCTCGTCGATGCGCTCGGCGCGGACGGGCTCGAGGGCTGGCGCCTGGCTCCGCCCCTCGCCGAGGCGGGCCTCGACCCGGAATGGCTCGACCGGCTGCGCGAGACGGCGGGACCGGCGCTCGGGGTGGCGACGGAGTGGATCGCCGCCTCGCTCTCGGCGCGGGGGCTCGCCCAGGAGTTGCACGAGAGCACGGCGCGCATCTCGGAGATCGTGGGGGCGGTGAAGGACTACACGCACATGGACCAGGCGCTCACCCAGTCCATCGACGTCCACGATGGGCTCGAAAGCACGCTCACGATCCTCGCGCACAAGCTGAAGAAGGGCGCCGTGAAGGTGGAGCGCGATTACGACCGGTCGCTGCCCCGCATCACCGCCCACGGCTCCCAGCTCAATCAGGTGTGGACCAACCTGATCGACAACGCGATCGACGCGGTGGACGGGGCGGGCACGGTGCGCATCATCACCCGCCGCACCGGCGACCACCTGGTGGTCGAGGTCGGCGACGACGGCCCGGGGGTCCCGGTCGAGCTGCAGAACCGGGTCTTCGAGCCCTTCTTCACCACCAAGGACGTCGGGAAGGGCACCGGCCTCGGGCTCGACGTCGTCCACCGGATCGTCACGAACCACCGCGGGCAGGTGCGGATGCAGTCGTCGCCTGGCGACACGCGCTTCGAGGTGCGGCTGCCGATCGACGGGCCGGAGCCGGCCGGCTGACCGTCGCGATCGTCACCGCGGCCGTCGCCCGGGACCTCGACGACGACCTGCCGCCGCTCGTCGCCGCGCTGCAGGAGGCGGGCGTGTCCCACCGGGTGGTCGACTGGGACGACGCGGGGATCGACTGGGCGGGGTTCGCGCTGGTGGTGGTGCGCTCGGTGTGGGACTACACGCGCCGGCGCGGCGAGCTGCTGGACTGGGCGGCGCGGGTGGCCGCGCTCGCGCCGCTCGCGAACCCCCCGGAGATCCTGCGCTGGAACTCCGACAAGCGCTACCTGCTCGACCTGGCCCGGGCGGGTGTGCCGGTGGTCCCGACCACCATCGCGGCGCCGGGGGAGCCGGTCGCCTGGCCGGAGGGCGAGGTCGTGGTGAAGCCCACGGTCTCCGCCGGCTCGATCGACACCGACCGCTACCCGCGGGCGCGGCGGGCCGAGGCGCGCGCTCACGTGGCGCGCCTGCACGCGGACGGGCGCACGGCGATGGTCCAGCCGTACCTGAGCGCCGTCGAGAGCCGGGGCGAGACCGCGCTCGTGTTCCTGGACGGCGCGATGGTGCACGCGGTGCGCAAGGGGCCGATGCTCATGCCCGGCCTCGTCACGGTGGGTGGGTTGTTCGTGGAGGAGGACATCCGCCCGGCGATGGCCGGGAGCGCCGAGCGGCGGGTGGCCGAGCAGACGCTCGCCGCGATCCCCGGCCGGGACGCACCGCTGCTCTACGCGCGCGTGGACGTGGTCTTCAGCGACGACGGCGAGCCGCTCGTGCTGGAGCTCGAGTTGGTGGAGCCGTCGCTGTTCCTCGCGTACGCTCCCGGCGTGGCCGACGCGCTCGTGAGGGCGATCGCGCGGCGCGTCTCACGCCGCGGCGTCCCGAATCGTTCTCTTGGTGAGACCCCCGATTCGAAGGAGATCCCGTGACCGGATCCTGGGCGACCATCGAGAGCCCGCTGGGCGAGCTCGTGCTGGAGGGCGACCAGCGCGGCGTCACGGCGCTTCGGCTGCCGAACCTGCGGCCGGAGCTCGATCCGGCCCTTCGCGACCCGGACGCGCTGGCGGACGCCCTGACCCAGGTGGGCGAGTACTTCGCAGGCCGTCTCCGCGCGTTCCACCTGCCGCTGGCGCCCGCGGGCGGCGACTTCGACCTGCGGGTGTGGCGGGAGACGAGCGCGATCCCCTACGGCGAGACCGCCTCCTACGGCGAGATCGCCCGCGCCATCGGCCGTCCCGGCGGCGCCCGCGAGGTGGGGGGCGCCATGGCGCGCAACCCCATCCCCATCATCGTCCCGTGCCACCGCGTGGTGGGGTCGGACGGAGCGCTGGTCGGCTACGCGGGGGGGCTCGAGCGCAAGCGGGCGCTGCTCGACCTCGAGGCCGGGCGCCTCCAGGCATCACTCTGGTGAGCGGCTGACGACGACCTCCCCGCCCGGCGCCGCGCCGATGCGGGCCGCCGCGTCCCCGCCGCTGGCCGCCACCGCCACCATCCCGTGGCTGTCGACGTACACCAGGAGCGCGCCCTGCGGGACGTCGGCGAACGTCCGGGCCACCGTGGCGGGGTGTCGTCCCCGGCCGGCGTCCACCTCCACGCGGTCTCCGATCGCGAGCACGGCCGCGCCCAGGTCCGCCGCGCCGGCCATCAGCTGGACGTTGCCGAAGCGGTCGGAGCCCACCGCCGCCGCCGTGAGCCGGCCCGGCGCCGCGTGGGACGCGGGCAGCTCGGGGGTGCGAAGGCCGGCGGGGTCGACCGGCGGACCGAGGTCGGCCAGCCGAGCGCCCGCGGCGAGGCGGGCGGCGGCCGGCGCCAGCACGTCACGCCCGTGGAACGTCGCCGGCGTCCCGGCCGCGGGCTCGAGCGCGACCGCCGCCCGGGCGGCGAGCGCGAGGGCGGCCGGGCCCAGCAGCCCGTTGTCCGGCCCCACCAGGAAGCCGCCCCCGTCGAGGACCACCGCGACCATGGGGCGCGCGGTCCCCACGCCCGGGTCGACCACGGCCACGTGGATGGCGGCGGGAAGGAGCGGCGCCATCCTGGCCAGCACCAGCGCGCCCATCCGCACGTCCCCGGGCGGGATGTCGTGGGCCAGGTCGACCCGCTCGGCCTCCGGGCACCGCGCCGCGATCACCGCGTGGAGGACGCCCACGTGCTCACTGCCCGGCCCGTAGTCGGTGAGGAAGGCGACCATCGGGCGCACGGAGATCACCTCACGGGCGCGCCCGCGTCGGCCAGCAGCGCCGACAC
>JAXIPH010000131.1:0-4624 GCA_045403035.1 Thermoleophilia bacterium
GGCCCGCATCAGGGCGTCCACCGCGCGCTCCTCCCACCGCTCGCCGAAGGGCTCGCCCGAGAGGTAGCGCGTCTGGTAGGCGCCCATGAACAGGTCCACCGCCGCGTCGATGTCCGCGTCGGCGGCGATCCGGCCCGAGTCACGCGCGCCGCCCAGCAGCTCGCGCAGGAGCTCGCGGCGTGGTCGGAGGGTGCGCTCGCGAAAGAGCGTGAGGAGCTCGGGCGTGTGCTGCTCCTCGGTGAGGCAGGTGCCGATGAGGGCCATCGCCGACACCCGTTCGGCGTTCGTGCGCACCTGGCGCAGCTGGGCCGTCAGGTCGGCGCGCAGGTCGCCGGTCGGCTCGGGCCGGCCGCTCTCCCGCAGCCGGGCGAGCGCCGCGGTGGCCAGGTCGGCCTTGCTCCGGTAGCGGAGGTAGATCGCGGCCTTGCTCACGCCGGCCTCGGTGGCCACGCCGTCCATGCTCATACGGGCGTAGCCCTCGGCGGCCAGGAGCCGCAGCGCCGCATCGAGGATGGCGGCGTCCACCTCGGGCGAGCGGGGACGCCCGCGGCGGACCGGTGACAGCGCCATCTCGGCGGGGTTCGCGCTCACGGCGGCGAGGCTACCATCGCCGCGAGGATTACAGAACTGAACCGTCTGGTATTTTCGCCGGGTGACGACCGGCACGAGAGACGGCGGGGGGCCCCGAGGGTGACGTCGGGATCGTGGAAGGCCCTCATCGGGCTGTTCGTCCTCACGATGGGGACGAGCACTCTGACGCCGCTGCTGCCCCTGTACCAGCGCGACTTCGGCCTCTCCACGGGCATGGCCACCCTGCTGTTCGTCACCTACACGGTGACGGTCTGCCCCACGATGCTGATCGCGGGGAACCTCGCCGACCGCCTGGGACGAAAGAGGCTGCTGCTCCCGGCCATGGCGGTCATGACCCTCGCGTCGCTGGTGTTCGCCCTGGCCGAGTCGGTGCCGCTGCTGTTCGCGGGCCGGGTGCTCCAGGGCCTGGCCATCGGCGGCTTCCTTGGCGTGGGCTCGGCGTTCGTCGTGGACCACGCGCGGGCCGGAAGCAAGGCCCTCGCGGCCGCCCTGGCGGGGGTCTTCTTCCGGGTCGGCTTCGGCCTCGGGCCGGGCCTCGCGGGCATCGCGGCCCAGTACGGGCCGGCTCCGCGCCACACCCCCTTCTGGGGCCACATCGCCCTCATGGTCATCGGCATGATCGCCGTCGCCTCGGCGTCGGAGACCCTCTTCCGGAGGGCGAAGCCCGGGCCCTTCCGGATCCGCATCGGGGTCCCGCAGGGGCAGGCGCTCGGCTTTCTCACCTACGTCGCGCCGGCCACCTTCATGATGAGCTTCATCGAGGGGACCCTGCTGTCCGTGGTGCCCATCTTCGTGGTCGAGACCCTCGGGGTGCACAACCTGGCGATCGTGGGGGCCATCGGCTTCCTCACGCTGTCCCTCGGCGGCCTCGCGCCCTTCATCGGGCGCGGACTCGACCCGCGACGAGCGGTGGCGATCGGGGCGAGCGCCTCGGCGCTCCTGTCCCTGCTGATCGTGGCCTCCGCGGAGGTGGACTCCGTCGCGCTCGTGGTGGGTGCCGCGGCCGCCATCGGGATCATGAACGGCTTCATCCTCTACGGCGGCACGGTCATCTGCGGCACGATCGTCCCGATCCAGGAGCGCGGCAAGCTGATGTCGCTGCTCTACATGTGCGCCTACCTCGGCACCGTGCCGACCGTGGTGCTCGGCTACATGGGCGACGCCATCGGGCTCACGACGACGCTCCTCATCTTCTCGCTCGTGGCCATCACCATCGCCGGCTTCGTGCTGCTGGTGGGCCGGCGCCTCTTCCGCGAGGTCGTGCCCTACGTTCCGCCCGCGCCCGTCGCCGCGGACGTGCTCGCCACCGGCACCGGCGCCTAGTTGTAGTCGGCGGCGGGCGCCGTCTCGAGCCGGCCGAGCTCCTCGCGGACGGGGACGGGCTCCCGCGTCCGGCGCGGGATGCGCCAGGTGCAGAGGACGGCCAGGAAGGCGGCGATGCCGGAGATCAGGAAGGTGGCGGTGAACGCGCTCTCGGCCGGGAGCCCGGAGGGGCCGATCGTGACCGCGCTCAGGATGGCCGCGCCCACCTGGCCTCCGACGACCCCGCCGATCGTGCGCATGACCGTGTTCATGCCCAGCGCGATGCCCGTGACCTCGGGCGAGACCGAGTCGACGATCAGCTTGGCCAGCATCGCGTAGACCAGGCCCACGCCGGCTCCCACCAGGACCATGGCGAGGACGATCTCGGCGCCGGCGGTGTGCGCCAGCGCGAGCACCAGGCCCCCGAGCCCGAGCACCGCGCACCCCACGCCGGTCAACACGCGCGCCCCGACGCGCCCCTCGAGGATCCCGCCCACCGGCCCCACCACCAGCATCACCACCGACGAGGGGAGCAGGTAGAGGCCGGCCACGATCACGCTCGCCCCGAACCCGTACCCGACCTGGGCCGCGAGCCCGGCCGGCAGGCCGGCGCCCATCTGCACGAAGGTGGGCACGAGGAGGAAGGTGCCGAACATTGCGAAGCCGGCGATGAGCGCGACGATGTTGGTCCAGAAGACGGCCCGGTCCCGCATCATCCCGATCTGCACCATCGGCTCGGGCACGCGCAGCTCCACCAGCACCCAGAGGGCGAGGATGACGAGCGAGCCCAGGCCCACGCCCAGCGTCGTCGCGCTCAGCCAGCCCCAGCTCTCGCCCTCGCTGAGGGCCACGAGCAGGGCGACGAGGCCGGCCGACAGGGTGATCGCGCCGGGCCAGTCGATGCGCGAGGGCGTCCGCATGGGCGACTCCGGGACGAGCCTCCACACCAGCAGCAGGGCCACGATGACCGGGACGGCGCCGATCCAGAAGAGCCAGGTCCAGTGCAGGCTCTCCAGGATCACGCCGCTCAGCACCAGGCCGAGCGCGCCGCCCACGCCGACGGTGGCCGACAGCAGCCCGAGGCCCATCCCCACGCGATCGCGGGGGAACTCGTCGCGGATGATGCCGAAGGACAGGGGGAAGATGGCGCCGGCCGCGCCCTGCAGGGCGCGCGCCGCGATCAGGAGGGCGATCGAGTCGGCCAGGGCGGCCGCGACGGTGCCGACGGCGAAGATCAGCATCGCGACGACCAGGAGCCGTTTCTTCCCGTACGTGTCGCCGAGCTTGCCGAGGAGCGGCGTGGCCACGGCCGAGGTGAGCAGGAAGCCCGTGAAGACCCAGGTCGTCCAGGTGTTGGTCGTGTGGAGATCGTGCTGGATCGTGGGCAGCGCCGGCACCACCAGCGTCTGCTGGAGCACGTAGGAGATGCTGGCGATCGCGAGCACGCCGAGCGTCAGCGCCGGGCGCGCCCGCCCGCGCTCGCCCCGCACCGCCCCGTCAGGCATCGTTCGGTACCCGGCCGCCATTGCTTGCAGGATACAACTGCTGACCGAGACCGACCTGGACACCGTCGTCGACGCACTCGCGGACCTGCGCGCGCGGGTGACGCCGCTGATCCTCGCCCGCCAGGAGCGCCGCCGCCGTGGCGCGACGCCGGGCGAGCGGCTGACGACGCCTCAGCACATCACCCTGCTCAGCCTGGCCGAGGGGCCGCTCGCCGTGTCCGAGGTGGCCGCGGCCACCGGCGTCGCCGTCAGCACCGCCACCCGCATGGTGCAGTCGCTCGAGCGGGCGGGCTGGGTCGAGCGCACCACCCCCGCCCCCGGCGACGACCGCCGCCGGCGGCCGGTGGGGCTCACCGAGGAGGGCCGGGCGGTCGCGGAGGAGGCCGGTGAGGTCGTGCGGGCGCGCCTGCGCGGGTTGGTCGGACGGCTCGACGACGATGGCCGCCGCGCCGTGCTCGACGGGCTCGCGGCCTTCGCCGCGGCGCTTCAGGAGGACGAGGCGGCCGCGGCCCGTTCCGCCAGCTCCTCCAGCGCCGCGTCGATCTCGGCGAGCGAGGGCGCGGGCGGGGCGAGCGGGGTGGCGCCCGCCGGCCGCATCCCGTCCAGGATGACGCCCAGGTAGCGCCGCGACAGGCCCGGCAGGTCGATGCGGCAGGGACCCGCGTGCCCGGCCGCGCTGATCAGGAACATCACGTCCTGCGGCTGCAGGTCGTCGCGCACCTGGCCGGTGTCCTGAGCCCGGCGCAGCAGGGCCGCGAACGCCGAGAGCGCGCGGTCGCGGGCCGCGCGCAGCGAGTCGGAGCCGATGAACTCGGTGCCGACGGCCTCGAAGAAGCCGCGGTCGCGCGCCTGGCTCTCGGCCATGTACGCCATCGCGCTCCGCAGGCCCTCGAAGGCGTCCTCGTGGGTCAGGGCGTCCTCCGCCACGGCGCTGAGGGCCTCGATCCGCTGCTCGAGCAGGGCCAGCACCAGCGACTCCTTGGTGGGGAAGCGGCGGAACACGGTCGCGTGGCCGACGCCGGCCCTGCGCGCGATGTCGCTCACGCTCACCTCGGCGCCCCGCTGAGCGAACAACTCCGACGCGGCCGCCAGGATCCTCTCCCGGTTACGGCGCGCGTCGGAGCGCAGGGCGGCCATCAGCCGGCCGCCTCGCCGAGGACCGGCGGCCCCTCGCGGGCCTGGATCGCGGCCACGTCGCGGCGCCGGATGAGAAGCGCCGTCAGGAG
>JAXIPH010000058.1:0-3753 GCA_045403035.1 Thermoleophilia bacterium
TCGACGCCGACCTGGTGGTGTCGGGGAACGGCACGGCGGTGGCGGTGAGCGCCGACGGCGTGGCGCTCCACTTCTGGCGCGGCCCGGTGCTCGCCGACGGGCTCTCCCTGGAGGAGCTGCCCGTCGTGGGCTCGCGCCCCAGCCTGGATCGCGACGGCGGCCCACCGCAGGTGGGCGTGAACGACGCCGGCGACGCGCTGGCGGCGTGGATCGGCTCCGACCTGAGGACGCGGGCGGCCGTGATCGCCGCCGACCTCGGGGTCGCCGCCCCGGCCGCGCTCGATCCCGGCAAGCAGAGCCCCTCCGGGGTGCGCGTGGCGGTCGGCGACGGGCGCCTGGGGCTGGTGGCGTGGACGGCGTCCGGCAGGGTGCTCGCCTCCTCCCGCGCCGACGACGGCTCGCTGGCGGCCGGCACGCGCCTCTCGGACGTGGGGGTCTCCGGCGGCCACGCCCCCGCGGTGGCGATGGACGCCGACGGCGACGGGCTCGCCTTCTGGACTCGGGACCTCGGGGGCCACACGGTGGTGGAGCGCTCGGAGCTGGCCGCCCCCTAGGACCCGGAGCGGGGCGGTTGGTTAGGCTTGATGCTCGCGCGTACGCCTGCCGTCAGAGACCGGATGAATCCACGCTTCACGAATAACGGTCACGCGCGTATCCTTTAGAGACGTCCGCGCGTCACACGCGATCCGGGAGGACCCGTGTCCACCATCAAGCCGCCCGACATCGATCTCGGCCAGTACAAGTTCGGCTGGCACGATCCCGCCAACTACGTGTTCGAGCCGAAGCGCGGCCTGAACGCCGACGTCGTGCGCGAGATCTCGTTCATCAAGGGCGAGCCCGAGTGGATGACCAAGTTCCGCCTGCGGTCGCTGGAGATCTTCGAGCGCAAGCCCCTGCCGACCTGGGGCGGGGACCTCGAGGGCATCGACTTCCAGAACATCTTCTACTTCATCCGCTCGTCGGAGAAGCAGAGCACCGACTGGAACGACGTCCCGTCGGACATCAAGAACACCTTCGACCGGCTGGGCATCCCCGAGGCCGAGCAGAAGTACCTCTCGGGCGTGAGCGCCCAGTACGAGAGCGAGGTCGTCTACCACTCCCTGCGGCAGGACCTCGAGGCGAAGGGGGTCATCTTCTGCGACACGGACACCGCCCTCCGCGAGCACGAGGACCTGTTCCGCGAGCACTGGGCCACGGTGATCCCGCCCGGCGACAACAAGCTCTCCGCGCTGAACTCGGCCGTCTGGTCGGGCGGCTCGTTCATCTGGGTGCCCCCGGGCGTCGAGGTGGAGATCCCGCTCCAGGCCTACTTCCGGATCAACGCCGAGAACATGGGCCAGTTCGAGCGGACGCTGATCATCTGCGAGCCGAACTCGTTCGTGCACTACGTCGAGGGCTGCACGGCGCCGGGCTACACCAGCGACTCGCTCCACTCGGCGGTGGTCGAGATCATCGTCAAGGAAGGCGCGCGCTGCCGCTACACCACCATCCAGAACTGGTCCACCAACGTCTACAACCTGGTGACCAAGCGCGCCGTGGCGCACAAGAACGCCACGATGGAGTGGGTGGACGGCAACCTCGGCTCCAAGCTCACGATGAAGTACCCGGCCGTGTGGATGGTCGGTCCCGGCGCGCGCGGCGAGGTGCTCTCGGTGGCGATGGCCAGCGAGGGGATGCACCAGGACGCCGGCGCGAAGATGGTCCACGTGGCGCCCGACACGTCCTCGACGATCGTGTCCAAGTCCATCTCCCGCGGCGGCGGGCGCACCAGCTACCGGGGCCTGGTGCACGTGGAGCCGGGCGCGAAGCGCGCGAAGGCGTCGGTGGTCTGCGATGCGCTGCTCCTGGACGAGGACAGCCGCTCGGACACCTACCCCTACATGGACATCCAGGAGGAGGACTCCTCGGTGGGCCACGAGGCCACGGTGTCCAAGGTCGCCGACGACCAGATCTTCTACCTCATGAGCCGCGGGCTCTCCGAGGAGGAGGCCATGGCGATGATCGTGCGCGGCTTCATCGAGCCGATCGCCAAGGAGCTTCCCATGGAGTACGCCGTCGAGCTGAACCGGCTCATCGAGCTGCAGATGGAGGGCTCGATTGGCTAGCCCGGCCGCCTGGGCCCAGGAGGCGCGCCAGGCGGCCGGGGAGCGGCTGACCTCCCTTCCGAGCCTGACCGGGCAGGAGGAGGTCTGGCGCTTCACGCCGCCGGTCGACCTCGCCCTCGAGGGCCCCGAGCCCGAGGCGCCGGGCGCGGCGCCCGTCCCGCCGGCCGACGCCGCCGGCGAGCGGGCCGCCCGGCTCGAGCTGGTCGACGGGGCCCCGAGCCCGGTGACCCTGGGCGAGCTGCCCGACGGCGTGATCGTGGCCGAGCTCGGCGCCGCCCTGTCCGACCACGACGCCCTGGTGCGCGAGCGCCTCTACGGCCTCGTCGGCTTCGACGACCGGCCCGGGGCCCTGAACGCCGCGCGCTGGGACGGCGGCACCTTCGTCTACGTCCCTCGGGGCGTCGAGGTGGCGCTGCCGGTCGAGTCGATCCTGTCGGCCACCGGGGCCGCGGGCCGCGTGTTCGGCCGCTCGCTCGTGGTGGTCGAGGAGGGCGCCAAGCTCACGATGATCGACCGCTACCGCTCGCCCGACTTCCCGGCGCCCCTGCAGGCGTCGTCGGTGGTCGAGCTCTACGTGGGCCAGGGCGCCGAGCTGGAGCACGTCTCGGTGATCGGCTGGGGCGCCGGGGTGCGCCACCACGCCCTGCTGCGCGCGCGGGTGGACCGCGATGCGCGCGCCCGCTCGGTGGTCGTCACGCTCGGCGGCGACGTGGTGCGGGTCGAGCCCACGATGATCTGCGCCGGCCCCGGCTCGGACGCCCGGGCCCTTGGGCTCTACTTCGCCGGCGGCGAGCAGCATTTCGAGCACCGCGTGGTCGCCCGGCACGAGGCGCCCCAGTCCTACTCGAACCTGCTCTACAAGGGCGCCATCCAGGATCACGCCCGCACGGTCTTCTTCGGCAACCTGGTGGTCCCCCCGGGTGCGCCGGGGACCGACGCCTACCAGACCAACCGCAACCTGGTGCTGAACGACGGCGCCCGCGCCGACACGATCCCGGTCCTCGAGATCGAGACCGCCGAGGTCAAGTGCTCGCATGCCGGCGCGGTCGGCCGGGTCGACGACGAGCACCTCTTCTACCTGCGATCGCGCGGCGTGCCCGAGGCGGCCGCCAAGCGGCTGATCGTGATGGGCTTCCTCCAGGAGGTCCTCGCGCAGGTGACCCTGGAGGAGCTGCGGGCCGAGCTCGAGGCCGCGGTCCAGGAGAAGCTGGGCTGACCGCCGTGGACGTCATCGCGCTCGACGAGCTCGCCGACGGCGAGCCGCACCTGGTGCTGGTCGACGACACGCCGGTCTGCGTCGTGAGCGTGGACGGCGAGATCCTCGCGGTGCACGACATCTGCACCCACGCGCTCGAGTCGCTCTCGGGCGGCTGGGTCGAGGGCGACCGCATCGAGTGCCCCCGCCACGGGGCCGCCTTCTCGCTGCGCTCCGGCGAGGCCCTCACGCCGCCCGCCGTCCGGCCCCTTCCCACGTTCGCGGTGGAGGTCCGGGACGGCCGCGTCCTGATCGACCCCACCCCCAACCGTGTCCACCCGCTGATCCGCTGAGACGAGGAGTTCCGTGCCCGAACCCATCCTGAAGATCGAGGGCCTCGAGGTGGCCGTGGACGACACCCCCATCCTGAAGGGGGTCGACCTGTCCGTCCCC
>JAXIPH010000242.1:0-5244 GCA_045403035.1 Thermoleophilia bacterium
GACAGGCGCTGGAAGGCCTGGGTGCGCGTGAGGCCCTCTTGACTCATGAGGCTCTCGACCTGGTCGAAGATCTCGTTGCCGACGCTCCCGCGCCGGCCGTTCGTCTGCTCTGCGCTCATCCGCCCTCCGCTCGTGCATCGATGTGAATGATGATGCGGAGGACTGTATAGAACATGTGAGCCGCTATCTAATACGCCACTCTCTCACGTTCTCGTGGAAGGTGAATTGAGCAACATTTCAGGCGTCGGAGGAGGCCTCGAAGAGTGCCATGGTGGCGGTGAATGCGTGCAGGAAGCTCTTACCTCCGACCGGCCCGATCTCACCGTTGCAGAACAACCCGGCGGTGGGGATGCGATCGAGCTCCTCGGCGATGGCCGTGGCGTCGTGGTCGGGCCCCGGGAACATGCGGGTGCCGCGCCCGTTGCAGCTGAACACCAGCGCCCCGCCCGGATCCGTGTCGCCCAGCTCGACCCGGGCCGCCCGCAGCGCCGCGCGCAGGTCCTCGTCGGCCGAGCCCGCGTCGCGTACGTGGAAGCGCATCGTCTGACCCACGCGCACCCGCTCGCCCACCACCAGGGCGCCGCTCTCGCGGTCCCCGCCGTGGATGGAGCGGATGAGGAAGTCGCCGCGCTCGTAGTCGGGGGTGTTCTCGTCGATCACCAGGCCGGCCATGATCCCCTGGCCCGCCAACGCGCGCTCGGCCGGGTCGAGGCCCTCGACCACCGCCGCCAGCTTCTGCATCGCCGCGACGCCCGCCAGCTCGTGCACCCGCGAGCCCTCGGCCGCCGTGATGACCATCTCCGGCCCGATCGGCATGCAGCCCTGTGACACCACGGTGCGGATGCGAGCGCCGCGCAGGGCTACGCCCACGGCACCCTCGGTCAGCACGTCCGCGCCGGCGAAGAGGCGATGGTCGCCCGGACGCCGCCCGCCCGACGCCAGGCCGCCCACGATCAGCGGAGCGCCCGGCTCCTCGTTGAGCTGCGCCAGGAGCCCATCGGCGGGGAAGGTGAAGGGGTCGGCCAGCATCACCACCGGGCCGACGTTGCCCGCGGGGGCATCGGCCAGCGCGTCCGGCCAGCCGAGCACGCCGCGCCCCTCGCCGACCGGCCGGGCGACGAGCCGGAAGGGGATCGCCTCCGCGCCCGGCAGGTGGGCGGCCCACACGGCCAGCGCGGGCCCGTCCTCCACCTCCCGGCCCGCGCCGACGATGGCCTCGCCCATGCAGCCGATCAGATGCCCGGGCGCGATCGCGTCGTCGATCTCCTGGACCAGGGCGTCCGCGCCCTCTCCCTCGCACAGCGCCGGCGACGCGAACATGACCACCAGGTGGGGGGAGACACCGGGCCCGAGGCCCTCGCGAACGGCGGCGCAGGCCTCGCGCGCGGCGCGCGCCGAATCAGCCGCCTGAGACAGCCCCACCCCGAATCGCGCCGGATCGCTCATGGGATCGATCATCGCGCACCCCGGCCGCGCGCGCCCACCCCGTCCGGCGAGCCCCTCAGGCGTCCGGGTCGGGCGGAATCGGCGCGAAGGGGTCGAGCAGGGCGCGCGCCTCCAGCTCACGGTCGGCCGGCACGAGCAGCCGCCGCGGGCCACCGGCGAGCATGTCCGGCACGTCCACCGCGCGCTGCACCAGGCAGGGGATCTCCAGCTCGGCCAGCATGGCGGCCAGCATCTCCGCCTCGGGCTGGTGGCGGGCGAAGGCCACCTGCACCCATCGCACGGGCTCCGGGCGCGGTCGTCTCCGCCGGGGCCAGCGCATCAGCTCAGTACACCGGCCCGATCGCCGGCGAGGGCGGGGGTGGCTCCTCGCGCCCCAGGATGAAGGGCTTGATGAGCGCCGCCCCGGCCACGAAGCCGCCGATGTGCGCGAGATAGGCCACGTCGCCGCCCCCCGAGGTGGCCGAGTCGCCCAGGTAGAGGAATTGGAGCGCGAAGAAGATCGCCAGCCAGAGCCATGCCGGGATCTTGAAGGGCAGGAAGAACAGCGGCATCACGATGGTCCACACCCGGACCCGCGGATACAACACCAGATAGGCGCCGAGCACCCCCGCGATGGCCCCCGACGCGCCGATCAGGGGCACCGCGCTGTCGGGGTCCGCGAAGGCCTGCGACAACCCGGCCAGGGCTCCGCAGAGGAGATAGAAGGGCAGGAACCTCACCCGCCCCAGGCGATCCTCGATGTTGTTCCCGAACACCCACAGGAAGAGCATGTTGAAGATCAGGTGCAGCCAGTCGGCGTGGAGGAACTGGCTGGTGATCACGCCCAGCGCCCGGTCGTGCTCCTGGTTCAGGAACAGGCAGCCGTCATCGGTGCGGGGGTCCCCGCCGCGGACCGTGTGATCGGCCACCAGGCCGTACTCGCAGACGAAGGCCTGCCGGCCCTCGAACGACAGGTCGTTGGGCCTGGACTGCTGGTACAGGAACACCAGGGTGCACGCGACGATCAGCCCGATCGTGAGGATCGGCAGCCGCCGAGTCGGGTTCTCGTCCTTGAGCGGGATCACCGCGGGACCGTGGCCCCTCCCCGGCGGATCCGGCTACGCGAGGATGTGGGCGAGGAGCGACGCCTGGGCGTGCATGCGGTTCTCCGCCTGGTCCCAGACCGCGGAGCGCGGCCCGTGGAGGACCTCGTACGTGATCTCCTCGCCGTGATGGGCCGGGAGGCAGTGGAGCGCCACGGCGTCGGGGGCGGCCGCGTCCATGAGCGCGTCGTCGACCCGGTAGGGCTCGAGCGCGGCGATGCGCGCCGCCGCGGTGTCCTCGTCGCCCATCGAGACCCAGGTGTCGGTGTAGAGGGCCCGCGCGTCCGCCACGGCCTCCCGGGGATCCTCCGCGACCCGGGCCCAGCCGCCCTGCTCGCGGGCGGTCGCGTCGGCCCAGGCGACCACCTCGGGGTCGGGCTGGAAGCCCTCGGGGCAGCCGGCCGTGACCCGCATGCCGGTGAGCGCGCCGACGATCATCAGGGAGACGCAGCAGTTGTTCCCGTCGCCCAGGTAGGCGACCCGCAGGCCCGGCAGATCGTCGAAGCGCTCGCGCAGGGTCTGCGCGTCGGCCAGCGCCTGGCAGGGGTGGTGCTCGTGGGTGAGGCCGTTGATCACCGGGACCCCGGCGTTGCGGTCGAGCTCCTCGATGGTCGCGTGGGGGCCGGTGCGCAGCACGATGGCGTCGACCATCCGGCCCAGCACCTTGGCCGTGTCCTCCACGGTCTCCCCCCGGCCGAGCTGCATGTCCTGGGCCGAGAGCACGAGGCTCGCCCCCCCGAGCCGGGCGATGCCGCTGGCGAACGAGACGCGCGTGCGGGTGGAGGGCCGCTCGAAGAGCAGCGCCACCACACGTCCGGCCAGCAGGGGCGGCCAGCCGGAGGCCCGGTCGGCCTTCAGCCGGTCGGCGAGGTCGAGGATCGCCGTGACCGCGTCCGGCGGATGGTGCCGCAGCGTCAGCAGGGACCGGCCCGCGACGGCCGGATGCGGGGCGATGGCGGGCGACGACATGGCCGCGAAGTGTACTTCGCGCCCCCGGTCCGTCCGAGCGCACCACTAGGGTCGCCCGCCATCAGAGACCAGCGGGAGTCGAGGATCTCAAGCGGCGTGGTCATCGAGGAGGAGGGTGTGGGTGGAGATGCCTCCGCCGCCCGCCGCCGGACCGTCCTCCTCGGTGGAGCGATCGCACTCCCCGTGCTGCTGGTGCTCGCGGGCCTCACCTCGGCCTGGCCGCTCCTCGCGCTGCCGCTGTGCCTCGCGCTGCCGCTCGGCGGGCATCGCGGCATGGCCACCGCCGTGTGCGTGGCGGGGATCACGGTGGCGCTCGTCTCCGGCCGGCCCGGCACCGACGGCGCGGCCCTCGCCCTCGGCATCGGGGCGTTCGCGGTCACCGGGCTGGCGGTGGGCGCGGGCCACCGGGCCCGCACGCTCGACGTCGAGCGCATGGCGAGCCTGTCGTTCACGGATCGCCTCACGGGGCTCCACAACTACGCCTTCTTCGCAGACGCGCTCCCGCGGGAGTGCCGTCGCGCCGAGCGCTACGTCCTGCCGCTGTCGCTCGTCCTGATGGACCTCGACAACTTCAAGGAGTTCAACGACCACCACGGCCACGAGGCCGGCAACCGGATGCTGGCGGCCGTCGGTGAGGCGATCGTCTCCAGCACCCGCTCCACCGACATGCCGGCGCGCTACGGGGGCGAGGAGTTCGCCCTGATCGTGCCCGGGCCGTCCGACGAGGCGCTGGCGGCCGCCGAGCGGGTGCGCGCCGCGGTCGCCCGCGTGCGCGTGAGGGCTCCGGGCGGTGAGGCGGTCGGCACCACCATCTCCGTCGGCGTGGCCGACTTCCAGAACGGCGCCGACGACCACGATGGCGCCCTCATGCTGCGACAGGCGGACACCGCGCTGTACCGGTCGAAGGCGTCGGGCCGCGACCGGGCGAGCGTGTACGCGTCGGAGGACCGCTGGGCCGCCGTCTCGTAGCGGCGGCGACCCGCCCCGCTACTCGATCAGGCCGATCAGCCGGGCCGGGATGTCCGTGAGGGCGGCGGCGAGCGCGAGCAGCCCGAGCAATCCGTTCAGGGCGATGAGCTCGGCGTCGCTCACGAAGAGGTCGGAGGGCCGGCCGTCCAGCAGCAGGCCGAGCACCGCCCACGCGACGAGGAGACCTCCCGCCCCGACGAGGTAGCGGTGCGCCCGCTCGAGCGAGGTGCTCATCGCGATCCCCACCAGGCCGAAGACCAGCCAAGCCAGCCCGGTGAGGGGATGGACGGTGAAGACCCACAGCGCAGAGGTGCCCTCCTCGCCCGCGGTCCGCAGCACGCCGAGGATGCCCAGCAGGAGCAGGAGGCCGGACACCAGGCGGCACACCGTCACCATGAGCCGGGCGCCGGCAGGCGCGATCGGGGTGCCGTCGTCGCCCATTGGCGGCACGCTACCCGGCGCGGACGAGGGACGCCACCGCGCCCTCGGCCGCCAGGCCCAGCGCCGCCCCGGCCACGATGTCCGCCGGATCGTGCTCGGCGGTGGCGACCCTCGCGACCATGCCCACCAGCGCGGCGCAGAGCACCACGGCGCCGGCCGTCGGATGGCGGCGCGCCAGCGCGCGGCCGATGGCCGTGGCCGCCGCCGCGTGGCGGCTCGGGAAGCCCCCGTCCCGGCGCGACCCCGGACGGGGCCGCCCGAGCCGATCGCGCAGCAGGCGCGCCGTCATCGCCGCGCCGACGCCCGCGGCCCCGGCCTCGAGGCCCAGCCGCCGGCT
>JAXIPH010000019.1:0-13472 GCA_045403035.1 Thermoleophilia bacterium
TTCCGCCGGGCGGACGCGGCCCTCTACCGCGCCAAGAACAACGGGCGCGACCGGACCGAGGCCGCCGTTCCACCATCGCCCCCGGTCGCGTAGCGTTTCGGGCGTGTCCCCATCCCAAACGGATCCGGCCAGGGCCTTCGAGGCGCTGCACGAAGGCCTCGCAGAGCTGGCGACGCTGGTGCTGTCCCAGGTCGAGCGGGCGGTCACGGCGTGGGACGAGTCCGATCCGAGCGTCGCCGAGTCGGTGATCGCCACCGACCGCGAGGTCGACCTCCGCAGCGCGGCGCTCGAGGGCCGCATCCTCGACCTGCACCGCTCGTGGCCCGCCTTCGCGGGCGACCTGCGCCTCCTGCACGTGGGCCTCATCGCCGCGGTGGCGCTGGAGCGCGTGGGGAACCTCGCGGTGGACATCGCGAAGCTGGCCAGCTCCGTGCCTCCCCCCTCGGAGGGCCTCGAGACGGTCCGGGACCTCATCGGGGCGATGAGCCGGCGCGCCGTGGACGCGCTCTCCCGCGCCGTGGAGGCCATCGCCCGCGGCGACGTCGAGTCGGGGGAGCGGGCGGTGCGGGACGCCCGGAGCGTCAACCCGATGTTCGATCGCGTCCTCCAGGCGGTGAGCCAGGCCCCCAACGAGTCGGGCATGCGCGCGTGGGCCGCCGCCGCGGTGCTCGTGGCGCGCCACATCGAGCGGATCGCCAATAACGCCGCCGAGCTGGGCCAGCGGGTGCGCTTCCTGGTGAGCGGGGAGACGCTCGCGAGCGACGCGGGCTGAGCGCGCTCGTCGCCTGCTCAGGCCGTGTGGACCGCCCCGAGCGGCCGGGGCGGCCAGAACCGCGCGGTGAGCAGTGCGAGTGCGGCGCCGACGAGGGAGACGCCGAGGGCCGTGGCCTGCACTCCGAGGCTGAACGCCACGACCGTGTTGGCGCCGATGCCGTAGGTGGCCACGAGGGCCGGCACCAGGGCGGCCTCGCGCACGCCGACCCCGCCGGGGGAGATCGCGATCAGCCCCGACATCACCAGGAGGGCGAACACGAGCAGTGCCGCCGCGGCGGGCATTCCGAAGGCGTGGAGCAGGGCCGCGAGGCTGACGACGCGGCCGGCGACCGCCCCGAGCTGCAGCCCCACGGCGACGAGTGTCTGGCGGCCGCGGCCGAGCATGGCCGCGCCATCGCAGAACCGCAGCATCGGGCCCCGCGTGCGCCGGGGAAGGAAACGCGCCACCTGCTCGGGGCGCAGGCGCCGCACGACGAGGAGCGCGAGGCCCAGGCCCACCAGCAACGCAAGTGCCAACCAGCGCAGGAACGAGGCGGCCTCCGGCAGCGGGATGACGACGGTCGCCACCGCCGCCACCACGAAGGTCACGAGGCCGTCGATCACCTTCACCGCACCCAGGCTCCCAGCGACCCGCAGGCCGCAGCCGGCCCCGGCGACCGGGTGGCGGCGGATCGCCGCGTAGCGCACGGCCTGGCCGAGCTGGGCGGGCAGCAACTCGCCGGCGCCGTGCCCGATCCAGTAGGCGCTCATCACGTGGCGGCGCCCCACCCCGCCGAGCCCGCCGGCGCGGAGGCCCACGCCCCAGACCAGGCCCGAGCAGATCTGCCCCGCCGCATAGGAGATGCCGGCGGCGGCGACCCAGGGCCAGCTCACCGCGGCGAAGGCCTCGCGGAGCGCTCCGGGGTCGATCGCGTGGGCCGCGCCCCATGTGGCGAGGGCGACCAGAGCCGCGGCGGCGGTGACCAGCAGGGCGCGGCGGGGGATGAGGGTGGTGGAGATCAGCAGCCTGGCATCCAAGAGGAGGATAGCCCGTCCCACAAGGACGGGTGTCACCCCTGTCGGCTGCCGACCGCCTTTTCCTGAGTCGCGGGGCGGCTCGCCCGGGGGGCGGGTGCGTCGCGCCGAACGGCCCACATGCCGCTGACCGCGGCGAACAGCAGCACCATTCCGGGGATCTGGGCCAGATGGTAGAGGGAGGTGGAGTCCAGCCCCACGAGGCCCGCCAGGTTGCCCGGGGCCGCGCGCAGCCCCGCGGCGGCGCCGCTGGCCGCGATGGCCAGGATGACCGGGCCCGCCAGGGGGTGGCGGTTGTGCGCGGCCTTCGCCCAGAGGGCGAGCACGCACAGCATCGTGAGCCCCTCGCAGAGGAGGATGGCTCCCACCCCGGCGCGTCCGGAGACGGCCAGGGCGACGTACGCGACGAGCCCCACCGAGCGCAGGACCCAGAACGCCCGGCCGTGACCAGGTCCCAGGACCTCCTCCACGCTCGCCGCGAGCAGGTACGACACCGTCACCACGACCATCGTGCTGATGACCGCCCAGCTGGGCCCGGCCCAGCGATCGGAGTAGGTCACCACTCCGTGGTGGACGGCGCCCGCAAGGGCGGCGAACCCGGCCCACCAGAAGGTGAGCTTCCAGAAGCGGTGAACGCCCGGCATTGGCTGCAGCCGGACGGCAAGCCACAGGGTCACCAGGCCCAGGGCCAGGTCGGTGAGTGAGCTTGCCGGTTCGGAGAGCATCGGGCGCCCGAGCGTATCGCGGTCGCAGGTTCGTTGCGTTACATATGTATTTGACCTATAGTGCGCTGCGATGCCACCGAGACGGGGAATGGGACCGCGCGGACACCGCGCACGCTGTCGCCGCAGCGTCGGTCCCGGGCGCTGGGAGGTTCGCGCCCGGATCGAGCGCTTCGTGGAGCCGGCCCTGCTGCAACTGCTGAGCGAGCAGCCCATGCACGGCTACGAGCTGCTGGAGCGGTTGCCGGAGCTGGCCCGCGAGGAGCGCCGGGTGGACCTCGGCAACCTCTACCGCCTGCTGCGCTCGCTCGAGGAGGAGGGGATCGTCTCCTCCGACTGGGACGAGAGCGTGCCCGGTCCGGCGAAGCGGATCTACCAGCTCACGCTGGCGGGGCGCGGCCTGCTGGAGCAGTGGGCCGAGGCCCTCCGCGACGCGCGCGGGGTGGTGGACGCGTTCCTCGCCCGTCACGACGCCCGAGAGGAGGTGAGCACATGACGCATCGAGCACGCCACCGCGGCGGGCCGGGCTGTGGCCTGCACGGCCGCCGCCGCCGGTCCTTCAACCGCGAGGAGTGGCTGGCGCAGCTGGAGGAGTACCAGCGCGATCTCGAGCAGGAGACGGCCGACGTGGCCGACCTGATCAAGCGCCTGAGGGACGAGGCGCCGGCGGAGCCTGCCGTGGCCTAAACGCCGCCGTCGGAACGACTCCTGGGGGGCCTACCGCGGCGGCGCCCCTGGCGCCCGTGGATCCATGCCGCTTGTAACCGACGACGGCTGTAATTTTCGGTCGGCCGGTTCCGTGGCCCCGGCACCCCGCCGGGGCCCGCGCGATCGTGAGCGGTCTGGCGAGGGTAGCCTCGCGAGCGTGAGCAGGATCGCCACCATCCGCCGTGGGGCGCTGGCGGGCGCCGTGGCGGCCACCGCCTGGGGGGCCCTCGAGCCGCTGGCGTCCCGCGCCTTCGGCACCCGCTACAGCGACGTGCGCCTGCTCGGCCGCCTCGCCGGCGCCGGCCCCCTCTGGGCGCCCGCCGGGGTCGCGATCCACGCGCTCAACGGAGCCGCCTTCGGCGCGCTCTTCGCCGCCGCGGGCGCCCGCGGGCCGCGCGCCGGGATCGCCTGGGCGACCGTCGAGGGCCTCCTCGCCTGGCCCGCGATGGCGGTCGTGGACCGCGTCCACCCGGACCGCCGCTCGGGCCGCTGGCCGCGCCCGTTGCTTACGGATGGTCGCGTCTTCGCCCAGGAGGCCGCGATGCACTCCCTGTTCGGGCTGCTGCTCGGCCTGCTGGTCTGCTCCGATCCCCCCGCGCGGGGGGTCGAGGACTAACCGGGAAGGCATCGCGCGCAGAGGCCGGGCGCTGCAGATTCTGGCGTATGAGGACGGTCCGCCGAACGCGCGCCCGCGGGCGGATTCTGGGCCTGGGCGCGGCCGCCGCCCTGGCTCTCGGAGGCCTCGCGAGCATTCCGACCGCAGGGGCACACGGCGTCCACGCCGCCCCCGGCCTCTCGGAGGCCAAGCTGCTGAAGCTCGAGACGCGCGTGATCGGCCGCGCGCACGCCCTCGAGCACCGGCGCGCCCGACGCGAGGCGAAGCGGCTGAGGAGCATCCTCTGGAAGCGGCCCGTCCTGCGCGCGAAGGCGGCCGGCGAGACGAGCGTCGTCGGCGAGTGGTCGGGGCGCTACGACATCGACGTGACCGGCATCCACGCCATCCTGCTGCCCACGGGCAAGGTGCTCTTCTTCAGCTACGGCTCCGCCGAGAACCAGAGCGTCGGGACGATCTGGGACCCGGCGACCCACACCGGCAAGAGGGTCGACACGCCGGACGAGAACATCTGGTGCGCAGGCCAGACGCTCTTGGCCGACGGCCGGGTGCTGGTGGTGGGCGGCAACATCCCCAAGGGCTCCAGCGGGAGCTTCCGCGGCCTCGACTCGATCTGGATCTTCGACCCCTGGACCGAGAAGTGGACCTTCCAGGGGAAGATGTCCGACGGGCGCTGGTATCCCACCACCACCCTGCTGCCCGACGGGCGGGTCGTCATCACCAGCGGCCTCTCCGCCGACGGCTCGGGAAACCTGAACGACGACGTCGAGGTGTTCACCCCCTCGCCGGACCGCACCAAGAAGGGCACGATCACCTCAGTCGGCGAGCGCCGGCTCAACCTCTACCCGTTCCAGTTCGTGCTCCGCGACGGCCGGGTGCTGGTCGCCGGGCCGTTCCAGGAAGACCACGGTCTGCTGAACCCGGCCACCTGGACGTGGGACAGCAACATGCCCCAGATGCTCGGGGACCACTACTACGGCTCGGCGGTGCTGCTGCCGGACGGGCCGAGCGGGTCGAGCCGGGTGATGGTGATCGGCGGCGGCGGGCAGACCAGCACCGAGGTGATCGACGCCGAGAGCCTCGGCGCCGGGTGGAGCTTTCGCCAGCCGCTGCCCGAGGCGCGCCGCAACGCCAACAGCGTGCTCACGGCCGACGGGGCGATCGTCACGATCGGCGGCAACGGGCTGAACAACTACGAGGAGCCCCGGTACGACGCGCTGCGCTACGACCCCGCGGCGGACACCTGGGCCCGCCTCGCGTCCCAGGCCGAGCCCCGCGGCTATCACTCCACGGCGCTCCTGCTGCCCGACGGGCGCATCGTCTCGGCCGGCGACGACGGCCCGACGGGCGGGGGCGGGGCCCCGGACCAGATCGAGGTCTTCTCGCCGCCCTACCTGTTCAAGGGCGCACGGCCCACGATCATGTCGGCGCCGGACGAGGTGGGGTACGGGGTGGGCTTCTCGGTGACGACGTCCGGCGAGCCCGTGGCGCGCGCGGTGCTGATGTCGCCCGGCGCGACGACCCACGCCAACGACATGCACCAGCGCCTCGTGCCGCTCGCCATGACGCCCGGCGACACCGGCCGCATCGACCTGACGACTCCGGCGACCCGGGCGATCGCCCCGCCCGGCTACTACATGCTCGTGCTCGTGAGCGCGGCCGGCGTCCCCTCGGAGGCCCGCTTCCTGCGCCTCGGCGACGATGCGGTGGAGGTGCCGGCGCCGCCGCCGGCCGGACCGGCGGATCCCACGACGCCGGCCGGCACCGCTCCCAGCCCCTTCGCATCGGTCCCCTCGACGACCGGCACCCTCGGTCCGCCGGCTCCGCTCGCCCCGCTCTCCTACTGGCGCCTCGGTTTCGAGAACACTCTGCTCGGCGTTTCCCGTGCCGCCCTCGTGGGAGTGGCCCACTCCGGCCGCAAGGCTCTGTGGGTGGGCACCGGCGCGCGCGTGGACGCCCCGCGCATGCTCCCCGGCCGCTACCGGGTGAGCCTCTGGGTGCGCAGCGGTCCGCCGGGCCTCGCGGCGTCCACCTCGCCGGCCACCCTGCGCCTGCGGATCACGACCGCGTCGGGCGCCTGGCGGTGGCGCAAGATGAGCGCGACGGTTCGTCTGTCGGCCGCGCTCGCGCAGCGCATCATTCTGCGGCTCGCTCCGGGCGGCAAGGCGGTCGTGGACGACCTGGTCCTGAGGCGCGTCGGCCCCTAGGGCGGACCCTCCGAGCCCTCGCTCACCACAGCTCGGGCACCCGGGCGACGCTCGGCGGCGGCGCGGCGTCGCGGCCGAGCCGCTTCAGCTTGGGGAACGCGGGCTTGGGCCGCTTCGGGCGCCCGTGCTGGATCGAGGCCAGCAGGTGGGCGATGCAGTTCAGGCGGGCGCGCCGCTGGTCCTCGGCGTCCACCACGAGCCACGGCGAGTCGGGGGTGTCGGTGTGGCCGAACATGTCGTCGCGGGCCCGTGAGTAGCCGTCGTACTTCTTGCGCGCCTCGAGGTCGATGGGGCTCAGCTTCCACCGCTTGGTGGGGTCCTCGGCCCGCTCGCGGAAGCGCTGATCCTGCGTGGCGGCGCTGACCTCGAGCCAGTACTTGCGCAGGATGAGCCCGGATCCCACCAGCATCCGCTCGAGCGCGGGGGTCTCTCGGAAGAACTCCTCAACGTCGTCCTCGGAGCAGAAGCCCATCACCCGCTCGACGCCGGCGCGGTTGTACCAGCTGCGATCGAAGAGGCAGATCTCGCCGGCCGCGGGCAGCCGCTCGACGTAGCGCTGGAAGTACCACTGGCCTCGCTCGCGCTCGCTGGGGACGCCGAGAGCCACCACGCGGCAGGCGCGCGGGTTGAGGTGCTCGGCGATGCGCTTGATGATCCCGCCCTTGCCGGCCGCGTCGCGGCCCTCCATCAGGACGGCGACCCGAAGGCCCTTCTGGCGCACCACGTCCTGCAGATCGATCAGCTCGAGTTGCAGGCGCTCGAGCTCCCGCTCGTACACCTTCTTCGTGAGTGTCACGGTCATGACCCCTCCGTCCAGGCGCCGGGATGCCACCCTATGCCAGGAGTCGCGCGCGGCGGCGCGAACGTGGACCGGTGACTCGGGACGGACCCTCCACCCGGACGATCCTCCACATCATCGGCGTGATCCTGGCGGTGATCGTCCTGCTGTGGATCGTGTGGCAGGCGCGCGGGGTCCTGACCTGGATCATGATCGCGGCCTTCCTGGCCACGGCGATGAACCCCCTCGTGAACCTGCTCCAGCACCGGTTGCGTCTGCGCCGGGCCCTCGCGGTGGGCATGGTCTATTTGGTGGGGGTGGGCGTGCTGACGGGCGCCGCCCTGCTGTTCGTGCCGCCGCTGGTCGACGCGGGCCAGGAGGCGGTGAGCGAGCTGCCCAGCTACCTGGACCGGCTCGAGCAGTCGGACCTCGTGCAGGAGCTCAACGAGGAGTACGACCTGCGAGACCGCCTGGAGGAGGAGGGCACCGACGCCCTCGAGGGGGTTGCCGGCCCGGACGCGGCCATCGAGCTGGCCCGCCGCGTGGCAAGCGGCCTCCTGGCGCTCATCAGCATCGCGGTCATCACGTTCCTGCTCAGCCTCTACGGGCCACGGATCCGGTCGTGGGCGCTCGGCCTGTTCGAGGGGTCGCGGCGCGAACGCCTCGACAAGGTGGGCCACCGCATCTACCGGGTCATCTCGGGCTACGTGGTCGGGGTGTTCCTGGTGGCCCTGACGGCCGGGCTCGCCGTGTGGCTGTTCCTCACAATCCTCGGCGTCCCGTTCGCCCCGCTGCTGGGGTTCTGGGCGGGGCTGGCGTCGCTGCTCCCGCTGATCGGCGCCACCATCGGCGGCGCCCCGTACGTCATCGTGGCGTTCTTCCAGGGTTGGCCCACGGGCGTGGCCGCGATCGTCTTCCTGATCGTCTACCAGCAGATCGAGAACAACGTCTTCCAGCCGGCGATCCACCGGTACACGGTCCAGCTCAACCCGCTCTGGATCATCCTGGCGGTGCTGGTGGGCGCCACGCTGCTCGGCATCCTCGGCGCCCTTCTCGCCATCCCGATCGCCGGGATCATCCAGGTGCTGGTTCAGGAGTGGTGGAGCACGCGGCGGCCGGCAGCGCTCACGCCCTCCACGGCCGAGGAGCCGCCGCCGCCGTAGTCTCCCGCGGGTGGATCCCCGGAGCGCCGAGCTGCTCGAGCTGTCCGCGGTGCGGGAGCGGCTGGCGGGCATGACCTCATTCGCCGGAGGGCGCGAGCTCGCGCTCGCGCTGGCGCCGTCGGCCGAGCCGTCCGAGGTGGCCGACCGCGCCGCCGTGACCGAGGAGGCGCTGCGCCTGCGCGACCTGGGCGTGGGCGGGCCGGGGGGCGCCTTCGACGTGCGCGACTCGGCCGCGGCCGCGGCCCGTGACGCCGCCCTCGACGCCGAGTCCCTCTCCGAGATCCTGGCCACCGCGCGCATCCACATCGAGGCGCGCGAGGCCGTCGGCGCGCGCGAGGAGGTGGCGCCCCGGCTGGCCGCGGCGCTCGCCGCGCCGGATCTCGGGGCCGTGCGCCGGGTTGAGGCGGCCCTGGAGCGCGCCCTCGACCCCCACGGCGGGCTGCTGGACACGGCCTCGCCGGAGCTGGCCTCCATCCGCAGGCGTCTCGCGGCCGCGCGACGGGAGGCGTCCGATCTGCTGCGGGAGCTGGCCGTGCGGCTGCGGTCGCACCTGCAGGAGACGTTCACCACCGAGCGCGGCGGCCGGCCGGTGCTGGCGGTGAAGGCGTCGTCCCGGTCGGCGGTGCCGGGGATCGTCCATGACAGCTCGGGCTCCGGCGAGACGATCTTCGTCGAGCCCATGGCGCTCGTGGAGGCCAACAACCGGGTCCGCGAGCTGGGGGCCCAGGAGCACGAGGAGGAGGAGCGCATCCTGCGCGCCCTGTCGCGGCTCGTGGGCCAGGAGGCCGGGCCGATGGAGGACATGGTCGTTGCGCTGGCCGCCCTGGACCTGGCGCTCGCATCGGCGGGGTTGTCGCGCGCGTGGGAGGGCTGCCAGGTGGAGCCCTCGACCGAGGCCGAGCTTGCCGGGGCCCGCCACCCGCTGCTCGATCCGGCCGGCGTCGTGCCCATCGACCTTCCGCTTGCGGGCGTGCGGGCGCTGGTGGTGTCGGGCCCGAACACGGGCGGCAAGACCGTGGCGCTGAAGACCCTCGGCCTCTTCGCGATGCTGCACCAGTGCGGGCTGCGGGTGCCCGCGTCCCGGGCGCGCCTGCCGGTGTTCGACCGGGTGCTCGCGGACATCGGCGACGACCAGTCCATCGCCGAGAGCCTGTCGACGTTCTCGGCGCACGTGCGACGGCTGGTCGCGATCATGGCCGCCGCCGGGTCGCGCTCGCTGGTGCTGCTGGACGAGCCGGCGGCGGGCACCGACCCGGACGAGGGCGCCCGCCTCGCCCAGGCCGTCATCGAGCGGCTGGTCGAGCAGGGCGCGCTGGTGCTGGCCACGACCCACCACCCCGAGGTGAAGGCCTGGGCCAGCGCGGCGCCGGCCGCCGCGAACGCGGCGGTGGCCGTCGACCTGCGCACGCTCCGCCCGCTCTACACGCTGCAGATGGGGGAGCCCGGCGCGTCGCACGCCCTGGGCATCGCGGAGGGGCTGGGCCTCGACCCCGAGGTGGTGGAGGCCGCCCGGCAGGCCGGGCCGCCCGAGCGGCGCGCCCTGGAGGCGCTGCTGGCCG
Organism: Thermoleophilia bacterium; assembly: GCA_045403035.1. Classification (GTDB taxonomy): domain Bacteria; phylum Actinomycetota; class Thermoleophilia; order Miltoncostaeales; family Miltoncostaeaceae; genus CAVXDY01. The sequence goes on from JAXIPH010000019.1 coordinate 9,539, forward strand.
ACGCGGCCTCGGCCCGCGCGGCGGCCGAGGAGGAGCGCGAGGCGGCCGGCCGGGCGCGCGAGGAGGCCGAGGCGGCGCGCGCCGAGGGGGCGCGGCGCGCCGCCGACCTGGCGACCCGGATCGCGCGCGCACGGGAGTCGGCCACCGCCGAGCGAGCCGCCGCCCGGCGTGAGGCCCAGGCCGAGCTGGGCGAGCTCACCCGCGATCTGGCCGACCTGCGGGCGCAGATCGCGGCGGCGCGCCGCGAGGAGGCGGCACGGGGCGAGGCCGCGGTGGCCGATGAGCGCGCCCGCGAGCGCGACCGGCGCCTTGGGGCGGCCTCGCGCGCCGCTGCCAGGGCGCGCGACGAGCTGGCCCCGCCGGCTCCGACGGTGGGGCGCACCTCGCAGCCGCTGGAGGTGGGCGACCTGGTGATCGATCCGGAGATGGGCTTCCGGGGGCGCGTGCTGGCCATCGACGGCGGCCGGGCGGAGGTGCAGGGCGGCTCGGCGCGCATGCGGCTGCCGGTCGCGCGACTGGTGATCGACGGCGCGGCGGCCGCGGCGTCGCCGGCCCCGGAGGCCGAGGCGCCGCCACCCGCCCCCCTCGCGGTCCCCGCGTCCCTGGAGATCGACGTGCGCGGCTGGCGCGCCGAGGAGGCGCGGGCGACGGTGCGCCAGCGGATCGACTCGGCGTCCGTCGCCGGGCTACCGCAGGTGCGGGTGATCCACGGCCACGGCACCGGGGCGCTCCGGGCGGCCGTGCGCGACGAGCTCGAGCGTCACCCGCTGGTGGAGCGCGCCACGCCCGCCCCGCCCGACGAAGGTGGGGACGGCGCCACGATCGCCTACCTGGGCGACCTGTGAGCCGGGTCGCGCGGCGGCGCGATCAGCTCGGGACCGGCAGCTCCCCGATGTTGCGCAGCACGCCGACGTCGGGCGCCATGGTGCGGAATGCATCGTCCTTCTGGAGCACGCCGACGGTGTAGACCGGCCTGTCCTGCATGCGCGAGAGCATCGACGCGGCGTCTCGCGAGCGGGGAACGGCCTTGAAGGTGGAGACCAGCAGGGCGTCGTACGAGCCGGCCTTGGCCACCTCGAGCGGCTTGGGCCAGGTGGGCTCGCAGAGCTCGACCTCCCAGCCGGCCTCGGTGAGCTTTTCGACGGCGGCGTCGGTGCCGGGGAAGCGCACCTTGCCGTCCTTGTTCAGGACCTCGTCGGTGGGAACCGTGATGAAGAGAAGTCGTGGCATGGGGCGGGAGGATACCCGCTGGCGCTCGCATCGGACGCAGGCGCGCGGGGCGCGCTTCCCGCCACGTGAAACCAAGTCTCGACGTGGTATTCGCAACCATCGCCACGAGCGGGATCGCCGGTGTAGATTGGCGCGTGTCGGTGGGTCCGCCGTGCCGCCCGCCGCTTAGTCAGACGCCCAAGAGTCGACCCCAGGGGGGCGAAGAATGTCAGTAAGCGCAGCCGAGATCCCCGACAAGACCTTCCTCACGACCGTCGGGGACCGTCGGAGCATCCGGTACTACGACCCGGACAAGAAGGTCGAGGACTGGAAGATCCAGACGATCCTCCAGACCGCCCGCTTCGCCTCCTGCCAGGGCAATATCAACGCCACAGAGGCGATCGTCGTTCAGAAGGAAACCTGCGACATCTGGGACGAGATCGAGGAGTGCGTCTCCGGCTTCAACGTCCAGATCATCAACCAGTGCTCGCACATGATCTTCTGGCTCACGAACCTGCACGCCTGGTACGGCCGCGCCAATGACGGCCTCTCCTCGCTGGCCCTTTCGGGCGCCCTGACCAAGTACCACGGCTGGAACTACGAGTTCACGATGACCCAGACCGTGCCGCGGCTCATGAGCTTCCCGACCGAGCGGACCGAGATCCTGCTCCGCTACGAGACCGGCCAGGCGGTGGGCAACGCGCAGCTCGCGGCCTCCGCCCTGGGGCTGGGGAGCATCCTCCTCGCCTTCGGCCGCAAGCCGGGCGGCGTGGAGAAGGCGTTCGGCCTCACCCCGAACCTGAAGTTCACCTGGGCCAACGCCATCGGCTACCCGCTCGAGGACCCCAAGGCCGGCGGCCAGCGGCCCCGGATCAAGTTCGAGAAGCTCTTCCACAAGGACAAGTACGGCACGCCGCTGCCTCCCGACCCCAAGGTCGACGAGGCCCTGAAGGCGAAGGGACTCATCCAGGAGCAGGCCCCGACGGCCGGTCGCGTCGAGGAGCTCGACAAGCTCGCCGCCAAGTTCAGCCGTGACCCGGGCGTGGTGTCCTGGCCGGCGAAGGAGGTCAAGCGCCTCATCAACGACGAGGACTGGGACTTCGGCCCGAACATCAAGAAGCGCGCCGAGGAGGTCCTCGCCAGCGGCGACCTGCCGGACTACCCCGAGGAGATGAAGGAGACCTTCAAGAAGCTCATGGAGGAGCACAACATCGACACCAACAAGTACCTGAGCGACTAGCCGTCTCGGACGGCAAGCTCGACTCGAGGCCCCCGTCCGCCCTCAGGCGACGGGGGCCTCGTCGCGCGCGACGCCGTCAGGATCCGCCTCGCGCAGCCGGGGTTCCTCGCCCACGACGGCGAGGTGCGCGAGGTGTCGCGCGAGATCACGTTCGCTCCCGGCACGGAGCCCCGCGCGTGCCGGTGCCGCCCGAGGCCTGAGGACCCGGAAGGCGCCGGGCGGTGCGCTACGGTCCGCCCGTCGAGCGCCCGTAGCTCAGTTGGACAGAGCGGCGGCCTTCTAAGCCGCGGGTCGCAGGTTCGAATCCTGCCGGGCGCATCGCAGAATCCCCTATCACGAGGGGACTAACGTCGCTCCCAGACGTCCCGCCCCTCAATCCCGGCGAGCACGACCTCCTCGAGCACGTCGACCACCCGCGGGTCGAACTGGGTGCCGGCGCAACGGCGCAGCTCCTCCAGGGCGAGCTCACTCGAGACCGGACGCCGATAGGACCGCTCGCCCGAGGTCATGGCCTCGTAGGCGTCGCAGGCGAAGATGATGCGCGCGCCCAGGGGGATCTGCTCGCCGGTGAGGCCGTCGGGGTAGCCCTCGCCGTCCCAGCGCTCGTGGCTCGCCCGCACCAGACGCGCCACCGGGGCGAGGGCCGGGGCGGCCAGGAGGATGCGCGCGCCAATCAGTGTGTGGCGGCGGACGAAGGCCATCTCCGCGGCGTCGAGCGGGTCGGGCTTGGTCAGGATCGATTCGGGGATGGCGACCTTTCCCAGGTCGTGCAGGCTGGCCGCGCGGACAAGGTGATCGAGCTCGAGCCCCTCGAAGCCCAGGCGCCGGCCGACGCCCTCGGCCAGCGCGCTCACCCCGTTGACATGGACACCGAGCTCGGGGGACCGCTCCAGGAGCACCCGCATCAGCACGTCGGCACTCTGGCGCCCGGCCGAGACCCGCCCGCGGGCCTTCTGCTGGTACATGCGCTGATCGGCCAGATGCATGGCCGCCGGCAGGTTGAGCGCCTCCCCGGGCAGCAGGACCGCCCCGTGAGCGCTCGAGATCGAAAAGCCCTCGCCCTCCTCGGTGAGCGCAGCGGTGGTGGCCGCGACCACGGGATCCAGACCCTCCGATGCACGTGGCACCACGACGCAGAACTCGTCCCCGCCCAGCCGGTAGGCCTCCCCGCCGGGAACCGCCGCGGCCAGGCGCTTGCCGAGCCGGGCCAGGAGCGCGTCGCCGGCCGGGTGGCCGAAGCTGTCGTTGTAGGCCTTGAAGCCGTTGAGGTCGAACATCATCAGGCCGAGCGGCGCGTCGGCGGTCGCCTCGGCCCCGACCCGGGCGAAGTCGGCTCTCAGCTTGCGCCGGTTGCCCAGGCCGGTCAGGCCGTCGGTGTTGGCCTCGTGGCGCAGCTCCTCGTGCGCGGCCTCCCTCTCGCGCCGGCGGCCCGCGGCCTGCACGAACAGCAGCGCGATCAGCACGGTCAGGATCAGCCCGCCGCCC
>JAXIPH010000301.1:0-4872 GCA_045403035.1 Thermoleophilia bacterium
GGTCTTTGCCGACCAGAGCCCGGGGGCGGGCGACGACCTGCTGCCGCTCGACTCGACCCCGGTCGAGTGCGGGCGCTCTGTGGAGACCACCCGCCGCTCGGCCCTGGCCGACGTGGCCGGCTACGGCTCCTGCCGCAGCCACTCGCGCTTCTTCTGGGGGATGCGCCTGCACCTTGTCTGCGCCCCCGATGGCACCCCGCGGGCGGCGCGCCTGGCGGGCGCCGACCGGCCCGAGCGCGAGGTGGCGCTGGGGCTGCTCGGCCGCACCCTGGGCGGCGGCGAGACGATCGTCGCCGAGGTGGGCTATGCCGGCCGTGACTTCGAGGCCGCCGTGGCCCGGATGGGCGCCACTCTGGTGCGCCCGGCCCGGCGCGACGAGCCCGGCCAGCCCCTGTGGCTGGCCCCGATCCGCCAGAGGATCGAGTCGGTCTTCTCCACGCTCACGGACCTGCTCAGCCTGGAGCGCCACGGTGCACGGACGCTCGAGAACCTGCGCGCCCGGATTGCCGTGCGGCTGCTCGCATTGGCGGCCGGCGTGTGGCTCAACCACCAGCTCGGGCGACCGAGCCGCTCGCTCGTGGCCTACGTGGCCTGAGCGCGTGGAATCAATCATCTAGGCTGGTGGTGTGGCGGACGACAACCTCGTGCACGCGGTGGCGCTCCCGCCGGACGCCGATCCTCCGATCCGGGTGTACGTGAACGGCGAGGAGCGGCGCGAGGGCGAGGACTTCGTCGTGGAAGGGGGCCGCCTGCGCTTCCTGCGCCCGCTGAGGGCCCAGCCTCCGCTGGGCCTGCGCCGCAAGATGATGCTGGCGATGGGGATCGGGGTCTACGGCGACCTGAAGGGCGACACCCTCGACGTTCTCTACCAGTCCGCCGGCGCCACCCGCACCGTGTCGATTCCGCTCAGCGCCGCGGCAGCGGCAGGGGGGCCTCCGCCAGCCGCGTGAGGTCCGCTCGCCAGTCGCCCGCCGGCTCCCAGCCGAGCGTGCCGAGGCGACCGGTGCGGATCGACAGCGGCGCGGCGAGGGCCTCGCTCATGGCGCCGCCGATGGCGATGCCGGCGAGACCCGGCGCGGCGTGGTCGGGACGGGGATGGCCCGGGGTCCGGCAGATGGCGACGATCACGTCGAGCTGGGTCGGGGGCTCACCCTCGGCCGCCGTGTAGGCACCCGGCGGCGCGCCCGCCGCCGCGACGAGGGCGGACGCCGCGTCGTCGACCGCCAGGAGCGCCCAGGAGTTCCCCCCGGGGCCGACGATTCGGTAGCGCCGGGTGCGGAGGCCCACGATCAGGTCGCGCATCAGGCCGGTGGGCCCGTAGACCCAGGGCAGGCGGACCACCCGCAGGGCGGGCCCCGCCAGCTCGGCCTCCGCGCGGCGGGCGGCCTCGGCAAGGGCGACCCCGCCGGTCGCCGGGTCGTCGTCCACCGCGGGCGCGTCGGTCGCCCCGTAGAGGAGCCCCGTCGAGGCCATCACGACCGGGCGGTCGCCGCCGGCCGCGCGCAGCGCCGCGGCTCCCGTGGCCGCCAGCCGCGCCCGGCGGCGCGCGCCCGCACGGCGCAGGGGCGGCTCGATGCGGGGGAGCCCAAGGTGGTACACGACCTCGACGTCGGCGATCTCGCGCGCCCACGAGCCCAGTCCCTCGACGTCGGTGTGCAGCGGCTCGGCGCCGGCCTCGACCACGGCGCGCTCGGACGGATACGAGCGGGCGGTGGCCAGCACCCTCACGCCGTCAGCCCTCAGCCGGGCCACCAGGGCGCGGCCCACCAGCCCGCTCCCGCCCGTGACCAGCGCGGTCGTCACGGGACGCCCGGTGCCGGGGGTGGTCAGCCCCCCGCGACGGCCGGGAGGATCGTGACCTCCTGGCCGTCCGAGACCGCGGTCTCGATGCCGTCTCCGAAGCGCACGTCCTCGCCGGCCACGAAGACGTTGACGAAGCGGCGCAGCGAGCCGTCCTCCATCACCCGGTCGCGGAACCCGGCGTGCTGGCTCTCGAGCTGGTCGATCAGCTCGCGGACCGTCCCCGGCTCGCACTTGATCTCCGACACCCCGCCGACCATGGGGCGAAGGGGGGCTGGGATGCGCACGTTGACGGGCAATTCTCTCTCCTCGGGAACGGGGGCTCGGGGTCAGGCGACGAGCTGCTGGAGGCCCATGGCGGCCTCGAAGCTCGCCAGGGTGGGCTCGATGTGGTGGCGCTCCACCCGCGAGGCCACCGCGTCGAGGGTCTTCAGGCCGTCGCCGGTGATGTAGAGCACCACCCGCTCGTCGCGGTCGATGCGCCCGGCGTGCGCCAGCTTGGCCAGGGTGGCCGTGGTGACGCCGCCCGCGGTCTCGGTGAAGACGCCCGTGGTGCGGGCCAGGAGCTCGATTCCCTCGACGATCTCCTCCTCGGTGACCGACGAGATGCTCCCGCCCGTCGCGCGGGCGGCGTCCAGGGCGAAGACGCCGTCGGCCGGGTTCCCGATGGCGAGGCTCTTGGCGATGGTGTCCGGGCGCGTGGGCGCCACGAAGTCGAGCCCCGCCTCGTAGGCCGCCGCCACGGGGCCGCAGCCGGCCGCCTGGGCGCCGTCGAGGGTGGGCACCGTGCCCTGCGCCAGGCCCGTCTCCAGGAGGTCCTGGTAGCCGCGGCGGATCTTGGTGTAGAGCGAGCCGGAGGCGATCGGGACGACGCAGCGGTCCGGCAGGCTCCAGCCGAGCTGCTCGGCCACCTCGTAGGCCAGCGTCTTCGAGCCTTCGCTGTAGTAGGGGCGCACGTTGACGTTGACGAAGGCCCAGGGGCGCTCGCCCGCCAGCTCCATGCAGAGGCGGTTGACGTCGTCGTAGTTGCCGCCCACGGCCAGCAGGGTGGTGCCGTACACGGCGGTTGCGACGATCTTCTGCTCCTCGAGGTCGGCCGGCACGAAGACGTAGCTCTGCAGGCCGTGCGCCGCGGCGTGGGCCGCCACCGAGTTGGCCAGGTTGCCGGTCGACGCGCAGGCCACCACGCCGTAGCCGAGCTGCTTGGCCTTCTCCAGCGCCACCGAAACGACCCGGTCCTTGAAGCTGTGGGTGGGGTTGGCGGTGTCGTTCTTCACCCAGACGTCGCGCAGCCCGAGCTCCTCGGCGAGGCGGGGGGCCTTCACCAGCGGCGTCATGCCCGAGGGGAGGCCGGCGTTGGGGTCCTGCGGGGCGCACGGGAGGAAGTCGCGGTAGCGCCAGAGCGAGTGGGGGCCCGCCGCGATGGACTCGCGCGTAACCCGCGCCGCGATCAGCTCGCGGTCGTACTCCACCTCGAGCGGCCCGAAGCAGTACTCGCAGACGTACGCCGCGGTCAGCTCTCCGAGTCGCTCGCACTCCTTACATCGGAGCGCGACCGCCGCCGTCTCGTATCCGATCACCGTCCCCCCGATCCCGTTCGTGCCGACAAAGAAACGCCCTCCACTGGGAGGGCGAGGGGCGATCGGAACAGGGATCGGGCTCTCGCATCTCCCAGGCTATCGCCTGTTGGATTTGGCACCTGGCGCGTATTGCGCTGGTTGCCGCGGCTTCGTCGGGCCAATCCCTCCACCGCTCTCGATGCGTCGGGGATTATAGGGAGCCGGTGTGACGAGCGTCAATCGGGCGGCCCGTTAGCATGCCGCACGAGACCGATGCCGATGCCCCCCGACGCCGACCCCGCCGCCCCGACGCCCGCCGAGGACACGGCTCCGGCACCCGACGCCGCGCCGCCCGCTCTCACCTCGTGGCGCAGGTTCCTTCCCCGCCGCAGGCCGGCGGCCAGCGGGGAGGCCGGCTCCGAGGCGCCGGTCGAGGAGGCCACCGAGGTCATCCCCGCGCCGCCGGGGACGGAGCGGGCCGGAGCGCTGCACCGCCGCCGGCGGGCGCTCATCGCCCAGCGCCAGGAGGCCGTCTACCACCTCGGCGGCCTCGCCTTCGAGCTCTACCGCCGTGACCTGCTGGTCGAGGACGTCATGCGCCGGCGCGCGGGCGAGGTCGCCATGCTCGACGACACGGTGCGCGACATCGACATCCGCCTCGGCGAGATGGACCGCGCGCGCCGCGAGCGCCGCGCGCGGTCGGAGGCCGACCTCTCGGCGGGCAGCTGCGTGCGCTGCCACGCCCCCTTCCGCGCCGAGGCCCGCTTCTGCTGGCAGTGCGGCGCCCGGGTGGTGCCGGAGTCGGAGGGGGACGAGCAGGTGACCGCCACGATCACGCCCCCGCCGTGAGCGAGGGGCCCACCGCCGGCGAGCCGGAGGGCGGCGCCGAGCCCGAGGGCGGCCAGCCGCCGGCCACCCCGGGGCCGACCTGCGAGGTCTGCGGCGCAGCTCTGGACGCCGACCAGACCTACTGCCTGGAGTGCGGGTCACCGACCCCCCTCGCCCCGCGGTTCGGCCGCGGGAGGCGCTCGGCGGTGATCGCGGCCGCAGCCGTGGCCGTCCTGGGGCTCGGGGCCGGCGCCCTGGCCTACGCGGTGTCGAGCGATGACGGCTCCGGCGGCGGCGCGACCATCACGTCGACGACGCCCGGCGGGACCGTCCCCGTCTTCCCCGGCACCGTGCCGACGCCGCCCACCACCGGGTCGCTCCCACCGGACACCTCGGTCACCACACCGAGCGCCCCGACGACGACGGCATTCGACACGGTCACGGGTCCGCCGGCGTCGACCCCGACCACCCCGGGCACGACCAGCACGGGCACCACGACGACCGACACCGGCCCGGCCCCCTCCGGCGGCTCCGACTGGCCGGTGGGCAGGACGGGCTGGACGGCCGTCCTCTCGTCGGTGCGAAGCGAGTCCGACGCCCGGGCCGCCAAGGCCCGCGTCGCGTCGTCCGGCCAGCCCGCAGGTGTCCTCTTCTCTTCGGACTACCCGCCGCTGCGGAGCGGATA
>JAXIPH010000116.1:0-4273 GCA_045403035.1 Thermoleophilia bacterium
GTGGGCGGGGACCTGCGGCTGGCCGAGACCCCGGACCGGAGCGGGGTGAGCCCGCTCGGCGCGAGCCCGATCCTGCTGCGCCTCCCCGCCGGGCTGCGCATCGGGACCCTCTCGGTTCGCTAGGTCCGGAGGACCGACCGCAGCGAGGTGGGGCGCCACTGGGCGCCACCGCGCGGCGTGGGCACGCGGTCGGCGTTCAACCGGTCGCAGATCGCCTGCAGGGTCATCCCCTCCGCCCGCAGCTCCCGAATGCGCTGCGCGACGGCGGGCGGTGTGGACGACGGACGGCCCGGTCGGCGCGTCAGGGCGCGTCCGGGTGAGGTGATCGACCGGGGCTGCCACGAGGCGGCCTCCGCGAGCACCTCCCCCACCGCGCGGCCTCCGTCGGCCGAGAGGTCGAACGCCGGCTGCAGCGAGACGATCGTGAAGCCGCCGTCCACGGCCTCGCGCACCAGCTCCGCGAGATCCGCGAGCGAGTAGGTGAGCCGGTCGAGGCGTGCCACGGCGATGCCCTCGGCCTCGCCGGAGCGACACGCGGCCAGGGCGGCGCGCAGGCCCGGGCGGCGCAGGTTGCGGCCCGAGCGCACGTCCTCCTCCACGCGCACGAGCTCCCACCCGCCGCGCTCGGCGGCGTTGGCAAGCCCACGGCGCTGGACATCGAGGCTCGGCCGCCCCTCCGGGTGCTCCCGGGGGGCGACGCGCACGTATCCCACCAGGCGGCGGCTCACGGCGGCGACTTTACACTATCGACTGATTCGTGTAAAATCACGAAAGAACTTTTGTGTACGCGATTCCGAGCCCCGGAGGAGATCTGCCCGTGAGCGACACCGTGAACGTAGCCATCATCGGCGTGGGGAACTGCGCCTCGTCCCTCGTGCAGGGCGTCGAGTTCTACCGTGACGCATCCCCGGACGAGTTCGTGCCCGGCCTGATGAACGTCGACCTCGGCGGCTACCACGTCCGCGACATCCGCTTCACGGCGGCCTTCGACATCGACTCGCGCAAGGTCGGCCGGGACCTGTCCGAGGCCGTCTTCGCGGAGCCCAACAACACGATCAAGCTGGCCGACGTCCCCCACCAGGGCGTGAAGGTCGAGCGCGGCATGACCCACGACGGCCTCGGCAAGTACCTCTCCGAGGTCATCACCAAGGCCGACGGGCCGACCGCCGACATCGCGGGGATCCTGCGCGACACGAACACCCACGTGGTCGTGAGCTACCTCCCGGTGGGCTCGGAGAACGCCACCAAGTGGTACGTCGAGCAGATCCTCCGGGCCGGCTGCGCCTTCGTGAACTGCGTGCCGGTGTTCATCGGGCGCGAGGCCTACTGGCAGCAGCGGTTCCGCGAGCGCGGGCTGCCCATCGTGGGCGACGACATCAAGAGCCAGGTCGGCGCCACCATCGTGCACCGCCAGCTCGCCCGCCTCATGCGCGAGCGCGGGGTCAAGCTGGCCCACACGTCGCAGCTCAACTTCGGGGGCAACACCGACTTCCTCAACATGCTGGAGCGGGAGCGCCTGGAGTCGAAGAAGATCTCCAAGACCAATGCGGTCACCTCGATCATGGGCGACGAGATCGACAAGAAGGACATCCACATCGGGCCGAGCGACTACGTCCCGTGGCTGACCGACCGCAAGTGGGCGCACATCCGCCTCGAGGGCACGGGGTTCGGCAACGTGCCGATCAACATCGAGCTGAAGCTCGAGGTGTGGGACTCGCCGAACTCGGCGGGCATCGTCATCGATGCCGTCCGCTGCGCCAAGCTGGCGCTCGACCGCGGCATCGGCGGCACGCTGGAGGGCCCGGCCTCGTACTTCATGAAGAGCCCGCCCATCCAGCACCCCGACAACATCGCCCGCGAGCTGACCGAGGCCTTCATCGCGGGCGAGTCGGACGCGGTCGTCGCGCCCTCCGTGGAGCGGACCGCCTCCACCATCGCGTAGGGCAGTCCCTCCCTCCCCCGCGACTGCGTGCGGTCGCGGGGGGAGCCCCTAACATGGGGGCGAGTGGAGCGCGCCATCGCCATCCCCCCGGCCCCGGACGCGCTGCGGCTCGTGAGCGTCGAGGGCCTGTCCAAGCGCTACGGCGCCGTCCAGGCGCTGGACGGCGTGAGCGTGACCCTCGACCAGCGGGCCACCGGCCTGCTGGGCGCGAACGGCGCGGGCAAGTCGACGCTGATGAAGGCCCTGCTCGGCCTGGTGCACCCCGACGAGGGCCGGGTCGAGGTGCTCGGGATCGACGCCGCCCGCGATCCCGGGGAGATCCGCCGCCGCCTGGGCTACATGCCCGAGCTCGACTGCCTGCCGCTCGAGATGACGGCGCGCGATCTGGTCGTCCACATGGGCGAGCTGCGCGGGCTCCCTCGGCGGGCCGCGGTGCTGCGGGCGTCCGAGGTCCTCTTCCAGGTCGGCCTCGAGGAGGAGCGCTCACGGCTCATCCGGACCTTCTCGACCGGCATGAAGCAGCGGGCCAAGCTCGCCCAGGCCATCGTCCACTCGCCGGAGCTGGTGGTGCTGGACGAGCCCACCAACGGCCTCGACCCCTCCGGGCGCGAGGAGATGCTCTCGCTGGTGCGGCGCCTCTCCAGCGATCTCGGGATCGCCGTGCTGCTGTCCTCGCACGTCCTGGAGGACGTCACGCGCACATGCGACGCCGTGGCCGTGCTGCGCGACGGGCGCCTGGTCACCGCGGGGCGCATCGGCGACATGGACGCGATCGCCGGCGACGGGGTGCTCGTGCGCGCCGTCGGGGACCTGCCGGCGTTCGGCGCGGCCCTGGAGGGCCGTGGCCTGAACGCCGAGCAGCGTGACGGCCTCCTGCTCGTCACCGGGCCCTCCGAGGAGGAGATCCTCGACGGGGTGCGCGACGCGGCCGCCGACGCCGGCGTGGGCCTGCGCGAGCTCCGCCCGGCCGGGCCCACGCTCGAGGACGCCCTGGTGGAGGCGCTCGAGTGAGCACGCGCTCCGGCGACGCCGAGATCCGGGACGTTCGCTACGTCCGCTACGACGGCGAGCGCCGCGGCCGCCTGGCCGGCGTGGTCTCGCTGGCCCGGTGGGGCGGCCTGCGCTCCCTGGGCGCGCGGCGGGGCTGGAAGGCCAAGGCGGTGCCGATCACGCTCGCGCTGCTGGCGGCGGCCCCGGCCGTGATCGTGCTCGGGGTCCGCGCCCTCTTCGCGGAGCAATCCGGGATCGACCTGACCGACGCCCTGCCGTTCGGCGCCTATCAGGCCATCATCGGCATCGTGATCCTGCTGTTCGCCGCGATCACCAGCCCCGAGCTGCTCTGCCCGGACCGCCGCGACGGGGTCCTCGCGCTCTACTTCTCGACCGCGGTGAGCCGCCGCGAGTACCTCGCCGGGCGGGTCCTGGGCTCGGTCGTCCCGCTCCTGCTGGTGACCCTGCTGCCGCTGCTGGTGCTCTACGGCGGCATCCTGGTCTTCGAGGAGCACCCGGTCGGCTGGCTGCAGGACAACTGGGCCGAGCTGCCGCGGATCTTCGCGGCCGGCTTCATCCTGGCGGTCTACTACGGGGTGGTCGGCCTGGCGGTGGCCTCGCTGACCGGCCGGCGCGCCTTCGCGATCGGCGGCTACCTTCTTCTGCTCGTCGCCTCGACGGTCCTGAGCGGCCTGCTCTCCGAGGCGTTCCCCGACACGGACGCCTTCGACCTCCTCGCGCTCTCGGTCCTGCCGATCAACTTCGCCGCGCACCTCTTCCCCGACGCCGAGGGGCTGACGCTCTCCACCGGCGCCTGGGCGATCGCCTATGCGGTCGTCGTCGGGGCGGCGGCGGTCACCCTGCTTCGCCGCTACCGGGCGGGGGTCGACGAGTGACCGACGCGCTCGTCTTCGACGGCGTGTCGCGCTGGTACGGCGACACGGTCGCGCTGGCGGACGTGTCGTTCACGCTCGGCCCCGGGGTCACCGGGCTGCTGGGCCACAACGGCGCGGGGAAGTCGACCGCGCTGAAGCTCTGCGCGGGCTTCACCCAGCCGAGCACCGGGACCGTCCGCGTGCTGGGCACCGACCTGTCCGCGAGCCCCGAGGCCTACCGGCGCATCGGCATCGCCCACGACCGCGACGCGCTGTGGCCGTTCCTCACGGCGCGGGGGATGGTCGCCCTGTGCGCTCGCCTGCGCGGGGCGCCCGACCCCGATCGGGCCGCCGTCCGGGCCCTGGCCCAGGTGGGCCTCGAGGACGTCGCCGACCGCAAGCTGAAGGGCTTCTCCCACGGCATGCGCCAGCGCGTGAAGCTGGCCCAGGCGCTGGCCCACGAGCC
>JAXIPH010000364.1:0-6880 GCA_045403035.1 Thermoleophilia bacterium
CGCAGGGTCGCCATCACCGCCTCGCTGCCGGAGGAGGTCATGCGCAGGCGCTCCACCGAGGGCATCGCCTCCGCCACGACCTCCGCGAAGCGCACCTCGCGCTCGGTGGGGGCTCCGTACGAGGTGCCCAGCGGCAGCGCGTCCCGGAGGGCGCTCAGCACGGCGGCCGGCGCGTGGCCGAGGATCGCCGGGCCCCAGCTCGAGAGGTAGTCCACATAGCGGTTGCCGTCGGCATCCCACACGGCCGGCCCATCGGCGCGCGCGATGAAGAGCGGGTCGCGGCCGATGGAGCGCATCGCCCGCACCGGCGAGTTCACGCCGCCCACCAGAACCCGGCGGGCCCGGTCGAACAGCTCCGCGCTGCGGGACGTGGTGGTGGGGCTCAGCTCCCCCACCGGGGAAGGGCCGCGCCCGCCAGCGCCAGGTCCTCCCACTCGCGGTACTCCGGGGTGAAGTACATCAGCCGGATCTTCTTGAACTCGTAGGTGGAGTAGAGGACCGCCCGCCGGTCCGGGTCGGTGATGCCGGTCTCCTCGGCGATGGCCGCGATGGCCGCCTCGCACGCCTCCTTGGAGCGCTGGTGGACCATGGTGAAGATGCTGTACGGCCAGTCGGGGTAGGTCGGCCGCTTGTAGCAGTGCGACACGGCCTTGAAGGAGGCCATGCGCGGCCCCAGCTCCTCGAGCTCCTCCTCCGGCACCCTCCAGACGGCCATGCCGTTGGCTCCGAACCCGGCCTTGCGGTGGTTGAGCACCGCGGCGAAGCGGCGCATATAGCTGCGCTCCACGAACACCTCGGCGGCGGCCAGCAGCTCGTCGGCGGTGAGACCGGCCTCGGCCGCCCAGGTGTCGAAGGGGCGAGGCTCGACCGGAAGATCCCGTTGCAGGATGGCGATCATCGCCTTGTCGGGTTCCGTGGGCAGCACGCCGTCGCCGCGCACCGGTGCCGGGCGCGGCGCGTCCTCCTTCGCGTCGGTGGCCTGGGTTCCGGTCATGTCGAGCTGGACGTTGATCTTGTAGAGCTTCAGCGTCGGCAGCAGGCGCATCGACGTCGCCTGCGTCTCCTCGGCCAGCCGGTCCATGGTGGCCTCGAGCCCCAGGCGCGAGTCGGCCTCCACGGCAAGCGTGTACCAGAGGTTGAACGCGTGGGTGCGGCGATAGTTGTGGCTCACGCCCGGGTGCCCGCCCACGATGCGGGCGGCCTCGAACAGGCGGTCGTCCGGATAGCGGGCGGCCACCAGGCTGCTCGTGTAGCCCAGGGCGCGGGTGTCGAAGATGGCCGAGAGCTGGCGGACGATGGCCGCGTCCTTCAGGCGCTGAAGGCGCCGCAGCACCTCGTCCTCGGTCATCGCGATCCGCGACCCGATCTCCGCGAACGGCTCCCGGACGAGCGCGAGGCCCGCCTGGAGCTGGTTGAGCAGCTCGCGGTCGGCCTCGTCCGGCTTGTGCGCGATCCGGTCGGTGGGGAGGGCGGTGGTCAGGACCGGCCCCCCTGCAGCCAGCGCGCGGCGTCCTCGGCGTAGTAGGTGATGACCAGGTCGGCGCCGGCGCGGGCGATCCCCGTGAGCGTCTCCATCGCCGCGGTGCGCTCGTCGAGCCATCCGCGCTCGGCCGCCGCCTTCAGCATCGAGTACTCGCCGCTGACGTGGTAGGCCGCCAGGGGCAGGTCGGTGGCGGCGCGCACCGCCGCGATGACGTCCAGGTAGGTTGCGGCGGGCTTCACCATGACGATGTCCGCGCCCTCGGCCACGTCGAGCAGGGCCTCACGCACGGCCTCACGCCCGTTGGCCGGGTCCATCTGGTACCCGCGACGGTCGCCGAAGCCGGGCGCGGAGCCGGCCGCCTCGCGGAACGGCCCGTAGAACGCCGAGGCGTACTTGGCGGAGTAGGCCATGATCGCGGTGCCCTCATGGCCCTCGGCGTCGAGCGCCGCCCGGATGGCCGCCACGCGGCCGTCCATCATGTCGCTCGGCGCGACGATGTCGGCGCCGGCGTCCGCATGGCTCACCGCGGTCCGCGCGAGCAGCTCCAGGCTGAGGTCGTTGTGGACCTCCCCGTCGATCACCACCCCGCAGTGACCGTGGTCCGTGTAGGCGCACAGGCAGACGTCGGTCACGACCACCATCTCGGGCACCGCGTCCTTGACCGCGGCCACGGCCGCCTGGACGACGCCGCCCGGCTCGTAGGCGGCGCTCCCGGCGCCGTCCTTGTGGTCGGTGACCCCGAACAGCAGCAGGGCCGGCACCCCCGCGGCGAAGGCCCGTGTCGCGGTGGCGGCGATCAGGTCGGGCGAGAGCCGGGCGTGTCCGGGCAGCGATGGGATCGGCACCCGAGCGTCGCGGCCCTCGATCGCGAACAGCGGCAGCACCATCCGATCGGGCGACAGGCGCGTCTCGCGGACCATCCGCCGTATGGCCTCGCCGGCGCGCAGGCGACGCATCCGCACCTGCGGGAAGCGGGCCGCGGCGGTGGTCTCCCTCTCCTCGAGCACCGCGCCAGTCTACTCCCCGGCCCTCCCCGGTTTCCGCTGGCAGACTGCCCGGATGAGCGGCCCACCTGTCCTCGTCGCGTTCGGCGCGCGCAACGTCGGCCGGGCCGTGGTGGCCGATCGGCTCTCGGCGGGCTGGCGAGCCCTGGCCGTGGCCCGCTCCGAGGAGACCCTCGACGCGCTGCGCGAGGCCCACCCCGGGGTCGTCGGGGTGTGCGGCGACGCATCCGACCACGCCCTCGTGGCCGACGCCCTCGCCCGCGCCGAGCGCGACCTGGGGGGCCTCGACCTGGTGGTCAACGCGACCGCCGCGCCGCCGCGGGACCACAGCTTCGGCGGCGGCCCGATCACGACGGCGCCGCCGGACCGGCTGGAGTCGTGGGTCGCCGGCTTCCTGCCGGCCGCCTGGGCGATCCTCCGGGAGGGCGGGGCGGCGCTCGCCCGCCGCGGCTCCGGCACGCTGATCCAGGTCTCCGGCGGGTCGGCGCGCCGCGGGATGCCGGGGCGCGGGCCCTGGGCCGCGGCGCAGTTCGCCGCCCGGGCCCTGACCCAGTCGCTGACCCAGGAGCTGCGCCCGGCCGGCGTTCACGTGGCGCTGCTCGTCGCCGACGGCATCATCCGGACCACGCGCAACCCGATGGCCGCCCGCCCGCCCGAGGACGCCCTCACACCCGAGGACGTGGCCGCCGCGGTGGCCTACCTCGCCGGCCAGTCCCCCCGCGGCTGGACCCACGAGCTGGTCGTCACCCCGGCCGGGGACACCTGGGTGCCCTAGCGGCCCGCCTCAGGAGCGCAGGGGGTCGATCCAGGTGATCTCCGGGAATCGGGCGAAGTCGGAGTCGCAGGAGTGGAGCGTGAGTCCGTGCTCGATCGCGAGCGCCGCGAGCTGGGCGTCGGGCACCAGGTTGCCCGTGATGCGATGACGCCGGACGAGGTCTCCGAGGATCTCCGCGTGCCGCTCGGTGGGCGCGGGCGTCCACGTGACGTCGCACTGGAGCCAGTCGGCGACGAACGACCAGGCCTCCTCGGCGTCGAGGGGCGAGTCCGATGCCCGGGGGTGGCTCGAGATCCTCAGAAAGGCCCCGAGCGATGACCAGGGGAGGCCCACGCGACGGGGTCCGTTGAGCTGCTCCGCGAGCCACGCGGTCGCCGCCTCGTGCTGAGGGCTGCTCTCGTCGACGGCGTAGAGGAGCAGGTTCGCATCCAGCAGCACGTCAGGGCTGCTCCGGGCCGTCGAGTCGCTCGATCGCCTCGGCCACGTTCACGACGTCCACCCGTAGGCCGATCGGCGCGGTCCTCTGGCGGAACTCGGGCCGCTCCGGCCGGCTCTGCAGACCCGCGCGAATGAGGTCGTTCACGACCTCGCTCAGCCCGCGTCCCTCCTCTTGGCGGCGCCGGTCGATGGCCGAGGCCACATCGGCGTCCAGGGTGACCGTCGTGCGCATTGCCGAAAGTCTAGCATCGTGATGCCGTCTTGCTTGCATCGTGATGCGACAGCCGAGGACGAGGACGTCGCGCCATGTCCGGCGGCGGGTTACGGTGACGGCCGTGCCGCCGGGCCTCCATCCGTCCCTCCTGCCGGAGGCGCTGCTGGCGGCGTACGCGCGCGGCTGGTTCCCCATGGACGAGGTCGGCGCGCGCGGCGCGGTGGGCCTGTACGAGACGGATCCACGGGCGGTGATGCCCATCGACGGCTTCCGCGTGCCCGCCTCGGTGCGCCGGGCCCTGCGGCGGCGCGCGTACGCCATCCGGGTCGACGCGGCCTTCGACGAGGTGGTGGACGCGTGCGCCGAGGACCGGGATGGGGTGTGGCTCACGCCGCGCCTGGGCGAGGCCTACCGCGATCTGCATCGCCTGGGCCTGGCCCACAGCGTCGAGGCCTGGGGCGGGGGGCGCCTGGCCGGCGGCCTCTTCGGCGTCGCCCTCGGCGGCCTGTTCACCTCCGAGTCGATGTTCCACCGCGAGCCGGACGCGGGCAACGCGGCCCTGGTCGGCACGGCCGCCCTCCTGGCCGAGCGGCGCTTCGTGCTCTGGGACATCCAGATGACCTCGCCCCACACCTCGCGGTTCGGGGCGGTGGACCTCGGGCGCGACGATTACCTCGCCCGCCTGCACGAGGCGCTGGCCCTCGAGCGCTCGCTGGTGCCCCGGGGGGAGCCCGGGCCCGGCCTCAGATCGTGATCCGGCGTCGCACGACCAGCGCCGCCGCGGTGCCAAGGACGAGCGCGATCAGGGCGAGCTGACCGAGGGTGCGGGCGAGGTCCGCGCCCGGGATGGTGGGCTCGACGAGGAGCGTCTGGAAGGCGTCGAAGGCCGGGCCGAACGGCACGATCTGGCTGATCGCCTTCGCGGGGGCCCCCGGCAGCACGCTCAGGCCGATCAGCGGCAGGCCGATCATCAGCACCGCCAGCAGGGCCGTGCGCGCCTCACGGGCGAGCGCCCCGGCCACGACCCCGAACGCGGCGAAGGCGAGGCCGGCCAGCAGCAGGGTGGCGATCCAGAACCCCCAGCGCCCCACCGCCAGGTCGGTCAGCCCGGCGACCACGGCGAGCAGGATGAGCCCCACCACGGAGCAGACGGAGGCCGCGAAGGCGGTCTTCTCGGCCACCAGGGACCACGGTGAGACGAGGCCGCGCCCCAGGCGGGTGAGCGTGGCCTCCTCGCGCTCGGTGGACATCACGGACGCGCCGAGGAGGATCCCGGCCAGGCCCAGGCTCACGAGCAGGGCGGCCGCGAACCCGAACGCCGACAGCGGCTCGCGCCCCTCCGCGGCATCGACCACCTCCAGCTCGATCGGCGCACGGATGGCGTTGGCCGCGGGCTTGGCCAGGTCGAGGTTGTTCTGCGTCTCGTCGATGAAGTTCAGGAGGGGGTCGAGCTGGGCGGCGAAGAGGGGCTCGCTGGCCGCGCGCAGCCGTTGCTGCATCCGCAGCACCAGCACGCGGCTGCGCCGAAGGCCCAGGGCGTCGCCGCTGCGGCCGAAGAAACCGATCCTCCCGCCGTCGACGACCAGGTCGACCAGGCGCAGCACCGAATCCACGTACCCCACGGCCAGGCTCTGGTTGAGCCGGAAGAGCGCGGCCTCCAGGCTCCCCTGGATCGCGTCGGCCTCGATCGGCGAGCGGCGGCTGGTGGCCAGGTGCAGCACCGGCTGGCGCACGCCGGACTGCAGGTCGGCGATGAAGTGGTCGGGGATCGTGACCACCGCGCCCACGCGCCCCGCGTCCAGGGCGTCCTCGGCGTCCTTCGCGTCGAGCAGCGACACGTCGACGTCCTCCGACAGGCGGTCGACGTAGTCGTCCACGGACAGCCGCCGGCCTCCCACCTCCACGCTGCGCCCGGTGGTGTCCAGGTTCACGACCGCCACGCTCGGCCGGCGGTCCTCGTTCTGCAGCGCGGCGGCCACCAGCAGCGCCACGAGGATGGGGTAGACGACCACGAGCAGCAGCAGGGCCGGGGCGCGCCGCAGCAGCCGAAGGTCCTTCTGGAAGATGAGGGCGGCGGCCCTCAGGCCGATTGCTCCAGCAGCCGCATGAAGGCGCGCTCCGCGGCCCCGGCGCCGCCCTCCGCGTCACCGCCGTGGGCGGCCACCATCTCCCGGGGCGTGCCCGAGAAGGCCAGCCGGCCGGCGACGAGCACGGCGAGGCGGTCGCCGTGCCGTTGCGCCTCGTCGACGGACTGGGTCGAGAACAGCAGCGCCATGCCCTCCTCGGCGCGCAGCTCGTCGAGCCATCGCCACAGGCGCAGGCGCTGGTCCGGGCTGAGCGTGGCGGTGGGCTCGTCGAGCAGCAGCACGCTGGGGCGGCCGGCCAGGGCGATGGCCAGGTTCAGGCGCTGGAGCGTGCCGGTGGAGAGCTTCGCGGCGATCCGGTCGGCCACGGCGACCAGGTCGGCCCGGGCGATCAGCGAGTCGGCCGCGGCGTCCGCGTCGCCGCGTTCCTCGAGCGCCGCGAAGAGGCGCAGGTTCTCGCGCACGGTCAGGCGCTGGTAGAGCGCGGGCCGGTGCGGCACCCACCCCACGCGGGGCGCGACCCCGTCGGCCCACGCGAGCGTGCCAGAGCCCGCCCGCCCCACTCCGGCCAGGATGGTGAGGAGCGTGGTCTTCCCGGCCCCGTTGGGGCCCAGCAGCGCCACCGACTGGCCGCTGCCGAGCTCGAGGTCGACGTCAGAGAGCGCCCTCACACCGCGGTAGCTGCGGCCCACGCCGCGCGCCACCAACAGGGCCTCGCCCGGCGCCGTGGCCGGCCCGGTCAGGGCCCGGGCCTCAGCTCGGGGGAGTCCATCGCCCGGGCGGGGTCATCACGGGTCGCCGGGAGCTCGGGGCCGGGCGCCGGCTCGGGCGCCGGCTGGGTGACCGCGATGGCATCGTCGTCGGGCACCGGCTCGGGCGCCG